>JAAYLK010000005.1 GCA_012521895.1 Clostridiales bacterium | reverse complement strand
TGCCGTTGTAGGCGGTGACCAGGCCGCTGGCCTCATCCAGGGTGAAGGGGTTGCTGGCGGGGTAGGGCGGCTCATTGGCGGGGTTGGCGCGCCAGACGGTGATTGGCAGCCCGGCAAGCCCGGCCGCAGCCAGGGCGTCCTTCATGGCGGCCGCCTGCTGCCGGCTGGCGTCCCAGGCGATGTCCACATCCACCACCTTGTCGCATTCCAAAAAGGCATTGGCCGCCATCACTGGCGGTTCATAGCCTTCAAAGATGATGTAGCTTAAGCTGTCGCAGTCCAAAAAGGCCTTCTCGCCAATCGTTTTGATGCCCGCGGGCAGGACCAGGTCCTGCAGCGCCCAGTTGCGCGCGAAGGCGTTGGCTGGCAGGTCTGTCAAGCTGTTTGGGATGCGCAGGTTCATGAACTTGCCGTTGGCGAAGGCGTTGTCGCCCAGGGTGTTCAAGCCTTCGGGCAGCGCCAGGGACAGCAGGTTGCAGCCCGCGAAGGCCTCCTGCCCAATGCTAAGGAGCGTGGCGGGCAAAACGACCTCCGACAGGCGGGTGCCGAAGAAGGCTTGCTTGCCCACGCTGGTGATGCCCTCGCTGAGGGTGACCCTGCGCACCCAGGGGTTGGTGAAGAAGGCCTTGTCCGCAACGCCCTTGACCGCAGTGCCCCCGATGCTTGAGGGAAGTAGCACATCGGCGTTTCGCCCGGTGTAGCCGGTGATTAGCCCGCTTGCCGCGTCAAAAGCCACCAGATCATCCGCCGCGATGAGTACGGCGTTTTCACCTGCCTGGCAGGAGACACCCAGGGCCTGCTCGTAATTGGCTTTCAAGTCCGCGGGCACTGTGATGACGCGCCCGTCCACAGCCGGCCCGAAGGCGTCCGGCCCAATCACCGGAACGCTGCCGGTCAATCTGATGTCCTTTAATTCGTTGCAAAAGTTGAAGGCATTGCTGTCAATGATGACCAGGCTTGGGGGAAAGGCGGCGCTTGTCAGCTTGCCGCAGGAGAAGAAGGCATAGTCATCAATTGCCTGCAGGCCGTCAGGAAAGGTAACGCTGTCCAGGTTTTCACAAAAGTAAAAGGCGCTGGAGCCAATGTGGGTCAGGTTGCTCGGCAAGACAACAGAGGTGATGTTCGGGTTCTGGGTAAAGGCCGCGGTGCCAATGCCGTGCACTGCCACCCCGTTGATGGTCTCCGGCACCACCACAGCCCCGCCCGCGCCCTTGTAGGCGGTGATCATTCCGTTTTGCACGTCGATGGTGAAGTCGCCCTCGCTTGCCAGCGCTGGCAAACTCAAGGCCACAAGGATGCAAAGAAGCAAGGCAGTGAACAATTTTTTCATAAGCCAAACATTCCTTTCTGTGCAGACCCACCGCTTGTGTGGGCACGCCTATGTCTTCTGGCTTTATCCTAACATCCGGATAAAAATTTGTAAATACAAACAAACGCCGGTTTGTTCATTCTCTGCATGAAAAAGCAGGGTCGCTTCTGATATGCGAGCCCTGCTCTGTTGAAAGTACTGCCTTAGCCCTGATCCTGGTCCTTGTCCTCGGCGGTCTTGTGGCGCTCGGCGCGGCGGAAGCGCGGCTCGCTGTCCTCCGCGGGCTGTTCGGCTTCCTCCTCGCGGGTCAAGCGGAAGGTGCCTTCCTCATCTGCCGTCTGCGGGGCCGGGGCTTCGGTGGACAGGCCCTCCACTTTTGCCTTGTCTTCCTTGAGATACTTCTGGTGGGGCAGCTCTTCCGGCGCAACGACCAGCGTTTCCTCTGGGACCTGGTCATCGGCTACCAGCGTTTCAACCGCCTGGCGCTTGTCATCCGGCTGCGCGGTGTAGTCGCGCGCGCCGGCCAGTTCAAAGGTGTCAAAGGCCGCGTTGCTCTTGGCGCGCGCTTTGGCGCGCATGATGCCGCTGAACACCAGCAGCAGCAGGGACAGGCCAAACAAAGCGCCTAATACCAGGGTGACGATGAACAGGATGTCCTTGGTTTGGCCGCCGCCGGGCGTGAAGTCCGCAGGGATGGGGGAATAGGTCACAGCCGGCGGGATGGTGACCACCATTTCACGCGTGGGCGCGGGGGTTGGCACAACATAGTTGATGGTCAGCGCGTTTGACAGGAATTCCACCGGGTTGTCCTGCACGTCGGTCGCCACAGCGGTGAACTGGTATTTGCCCGGCTGGGACAGGCTGAACACGCGTGAAATCGTGGTGCTCTGCCCCGGGGCCAGTTCATTGATGGTGTAAATGCTCCTGTTGGCGTGGCGCAGGTTGATGTTCTTGGCGGCGGTGTTGCTGTCGTTGGTGACGGTGATGTCAAAGGTGATGGTGCCCGGCAGGGAAGTGATGCTCTCACTGCTGGCTGTCAGGGTCAGATTCAGGCGCAGCATCTGCCCCTCGGCATAAGCGGACACCTTCAAATCCGGCACCTTTTCTTCCTGGGTGGTGCCGGTGTTGTCCTCCAGCTTCAAGGTGAAGGCATAGGTGGTGGTCTCGTTGATGGTGACTTCTTTTTGCAACTCGCGCGTCTGCCCGGCGTCAATCTGCACATTGGTGAACACGTCGCCCAGCTTGGGGTCGGTGACGGTGATGTTGGAATAGGAGATGTTGCCGGCGTTGCGCAGCGTCAGGGTGAGCATGGCGGTTTCGCCGATGTTGACCTGGGTCTTGTCGCTGGTCAGCTCAAATTGCAAGGCGGGGCGGGCTAGTAGCACATCCACCGCTTCAACGCTCAACTGGCGGGTCTGCCGCTCGCCTTCCTTGCGGTAGGTGACAAGGGCGGAACTGCTCAAATTGGCGGTGACGTTTTGCTTGGTGAAGGTCAGCGTGGTGCTGGCGCCGGGCTCCAGGGTGGCCACGGTCTGGGTGCGGGTGGAAATCAACCGGTTTTCACGCACGACGATGTTGGTCAGCTTCACATTGCCCTGGTTGACCAGTTCATAAATCACGCTGACTTCCTTGCCGCGGCGCACCACTTCCGGGGTGATGGTGCGGTTGACGCGTAGGTCCACCTTTTCGCCGGTGAACGCGATGTCCGCCGTGGCGGGCAGGTTTTGTTCAATCAGGGTGCCGCTGGCGTCCTGACTGCTGTAGCGCAGGGTGTAGACCAGCTTGCCTTCGCCCAGCTGGCTTTGCTTGACAGCGTACTGGCCTTGCCAGAGATAGTTTTCCCCGGAGGGCAGGCGCTGCAAGCTGCCGCCGTCAGAAAACGTGGTCACCAGCTTGCCTTCGGGGTCATACAGGGAGATGGGGGTGGTCATGTCCGCGTTGCCGGCGTTGGACACGCGGGCGGACACGGTGACATTGCCGGGGGCTGTCATGCTCTGGGGCTCGATGCTGATGGTGAAGGCGATGGATGGCGCCGCCGCTTGCTGAGCGGATGCCCCGCAGGCAAAAAGCAACACCACCAATAAAATGATTGCCGTCAAGCGGCTTTTTGGGTTGAACAGGGCAGTAGTCATGCCACCCCTCCTTCCGGCGCATTAAAACGCTCTGGCTGGGAACTTTCAGATGGAAACATATTACTGCACCGCAATAAAAGTGTCAAGCAAACGCAAGGAAAAGCGGACTTTTTCGGCTTTTGTTACAAAATTGTGAAACATCTGCGAGACCAGGTTCCGCAAGCCGCGCCCGCTTTGAATGGCGGGAAGACCTGTGCTATAATTGCCATGCTTTCAAAAAGGAGGGTGCATCCATCAGCAGATTGTTTGACAGCAAGGGTTATACGCCCGAGCCCTACCTTGAGCAGCAGCCGGCGCCCAGGCGCCTGTCGCTGTTCAAACGCCGCACGCGCAAGCCCAGCTTCGTGCTGGCGGTAGTCATCAATTGCTTCCGGTTGCTGATGCTGCTGGTGCTGCTGCTGGGCCTGTCGGGCATCGGCGCCATCGCCGGCATCGCCAAAACCTATGTGGACACCGCCCCGGTGCTGGACCTGGCCAAGATTGACGAGCAGGACCAGACCTCCTTCTTTTATGACCGGGATTCCAACCTCATCACCGACTACAAGGGCACCGAAAACCGTATCATGGTCTCCATCGACACCATGCCCCACCGCCTGCGCGACGCCTTTATCGCGGCGGAGGACGTGCGCTTCCGCACCCACAAGGGGGTGGACATCAAGCGCATCGTCGGCGCCTTTGTCACCAATTTTGTCTCCGGCTCCCAGCAGGGCGGCTCCACCATCACCCAGCAGCTGATCAAAAACACCGTGCTCACCAATGAGCTTAGCTACAAGCGCAAAATCCAGGAAGCCTACCTGGCCATGCAGCTGGAAGCAAGCTATACAAAGGACGAGATTTTGGAGTCCTACCTCAACACCATCTACCTGGGCGAAAACTACTATGGCGTCAAGGTGGCGGCCATGGGCTACTTTGGCAAGGAGCTCAACGAGCTCACCCTACGCGAGTGCGCCATGATGGCCGGGATGACCACCAACCCCTACTACTACAATGCCCGTAGGAACCTCTACACCCGTTCCGCTGAAGGCATCGACTACGTTGCCCGCATCAACAACCGCACCGACTATGTTTTGCGCGTGATGTATGAAAACCAGATGATTACCCTGAAGGAATTCACCGAAGCGCAAAACCCGCAGTCGGCCGCTGTCTTGCGGGAGGACCCGGAATCCAGGGCGCTCTACCCCTATGTGCACTACCTGGAGTACGCCGTGCGCGACACGGTCAAGGTCTTGCTCAAGATGAACAATCTGGAAGACACCGCGGCAAACCGCGCCCGGATGGAACGCGAGCTGCGCACCGGCGGCTACAAGGTATACCTGGCGCTGGACACACAGATCCAAAAGACGCTGGAAGACACCCTCTACAACTACAAGGACTACCCCAAGCTGCGCGACCCGGGCACGGAAGTGCACCGCTCCCGCAATGCCGACGGCACCTTCACCGACATCATCCAGCCCCAGGCCGCCGCCGTCATCGTGGATTACAGGACGGGGGAGTTGAAGGCCATCGTGGGTAGCCGCACGGGGCCCACCACCCGCAAAACCCTCAACCGCGCCACGGACATGAACATGCCGGTGGGTTCCTCCATCAAGCCCATCGCGGTGTACGCCCCGGCCATTGACATGGGCGCGGGCGCGGGCTCCATCGCCTACAACATGCCCCTGCCCATCCCGGGCTGGCGCGGCAATGACGGCAATGACACCTGGCCGGAAAACTACGGCGGCAGCAGCTACCGCGGGCCTGAGACGTTCAGGACGGCTCTGGTGAAGTCCGACAACACCGCCGCCGCCCAGGTGCTCATGAGCTATGTGGGGGTGGAGCGCTCGGTGGACTATTTGCGCAGGCTGGGGGTCTCCGATGAGCACATCAACGCGACGCCCTTTGGCGTGGCGCTGGGCTCCTCGGGCATCACGCCGCTGGAGATGGCGGTAGCCTTTGGTGTGCTGGCCAACGGCGGGGTCTACCAGGAGCCCATCAGCATCCTGGGCATTCTGGACAGCAATGACAAGGTGATTTACGACGCCCACCAAAGCCAGGAGCGAAGGCAGGTGTTCAAGCCCTCCACGGCCTGGCTGACGGTTGACTTAATGAAGGAAGTCGTCTCTGAGGGCACCGGGCGCGCCGCGCGCGTTTCCGGCCAGACGGTGGCCGGCAAGACCGGCACCAACTCCGACCAGAAAGGCGTCTTCTTCGCCGGGATGACCGGCTGGTATTCCGGCGCCGTATGGATTGGCCATGACAACTACAAAGCCCTGTCCAGCCGCACCACCGGCGGCAACTCCGCCGCCAAGCTCTGGCAGGAGTTCATGCAGAAAATCCACACCATGCAAAACCTGGACAACCGCGATATTTTACAAGGCGGCGCTGAGCAGTACGGCCTGGTCAGGGTGACCACCTGCGCGGTGTCCGGCCAACTGGCCACCGAGGCCTGCCGGCAGGACGCCATGGGCTATGGCACGGTGACGGATTACTTCGCCCGTGACGCCGTGCCCCAGGTCAACTGCCAGATGCACTACCAGCAGACGGTGTGCACGGTCTCAAACCAGATCGCCGGCCCCTACTGCCCGGTGGAGACCCGGTCAACCCGCGGCATCAGCGTGCTGCCGCTGGGCCACCCCCTGGAAATCTTCGCCGGCTCCCGCTATTCCAATGTGCTGTCGGAATACCTGGGCTCCTACGCCACCATCCGCTTTACCAACAACGAAAGCGCCAATTCCGCGCTGCTGAACGCCCAGACCTGCGCCATCCACAACCAGCCGGGCATGATGACAGACAGCATCGTCCACAACACCCTGCTGCCGGACGCGCAAAACCTGCTGGTGCAAGCCGGCAACCAGCTCAACAGCCTGCAGCCGGGCACGCTGCAGCACGAGCTGCTGTACAACGCCATCAACAACCTGAATGCCGTAATCGCCGGCAACCCCAGCCTGGAAGCGCTGGCGGGCGCCATGGGGCAGTTGACCCAGGCCATGGCCGCCATCCAATAAACCCTTGATTCCGGTTTGCCTTTGAGGCGGCTTTGTGGCAAAATAAATTGGTTCCCACGCTTTTGTGGGGACCAATTTTGATTGAGCAGGTGCCTATGAGCATTTTCCGCCGCCGCTTCATCGGGGACAAGGCCTTCTACAAAACAGTGCTGGGCATCATGATTCCCGTCATCATCCAAAACAGCGTCACCAACTTTGTCAACCTCCTGGACAACATCATGGTGGGCCAGCTGGGCACGGAGCAGATGTCGGGCGTGGCCATCGCCAACCAGCTGCACTTCATCTTCGCGCTGTGCATCTTCGGCGGGCTGGCGGGCCCGGGCATCTTCGGCGCGCAGTTCTACGGCGCCAAGGACACAGAAGGCCTGCGCAACACCTTCAGGATCAAAATCTGGTTTTCTGTCATCATCACCGCGATCGCGCTCATTGTGTTCACGGTGTTCCAAACGCCGCTGGTGCACCTGTTTTTGCAGGGGGATGGGGACGCCAGCCAGGCCGCCCTCATGCTGGACTACGCCCATGAATACATCCAGTACATGCTGCTGGGCCACATCCCCTTCGCCATCGCCATGAGCTATGGCTCCACCTTCCGTGAAACGGGGGAGACCATGCTGCCCATGAAGGCCGGCATCCTGGCGGTGCTGACCAACCTGCTGTTTAACTGGCTGCTCATCTTTGGTAACCTGGGCTTCCCGGCCTGGGGCGTGAAGGGCGCGGCCATCGCCACGGTGATTTCTCGCTTTGTGGAGCTGGGCGGGCTGGTGTTCGCCGCCCACAGGCAGGAGCGCTTCTCCTTCTTCCATCACATTTACAAGACCATGAAAGTGCCTTTCAACCTGCTTAAAAAAGTGGTCGGCAAGAGCATGCCGCTGCTGGTGAACGAATTTCTCTGGTCCCTGGGCATGGCGGCCCTCACCCAGGCTTACTCCATGCGCGGCTTGCTGGTGCTGTCGGCGCTCAACATCGCGTCCACCGCCAGCAACCTGTTCAACGTGTTCTTCCTGGGTGTGGGCAACGCGGTCGCGGTGCTGGTGGGCCACTCCCTGGGGGCGGGCAAGCTGCAAAAGGCGCGCGCGGACGTGTGGAAGCTGATGTTCCTGGCCTTCACCCTGTGCATCGTGGTGGGCGCTGTGCTGGCGGCCTTTTCCGGGCTCTTCCCGCAGCTGTACAACGTGGACCTCAGCGCCAAGGAAATGGCGGCCTTCTTCATCCTGGTGTCCGCCATTATGATGCCCATCCATGCGGTGACCCATTCCTCCTACTTCACCCTGCGCTCAGGCGGCTCCTCGCTGATCACCTTCCTGTTTGACAGCGCCTTTACCTGGCTTTTGCTCATCCCGGTCACCCAGGCCCTGGTGCACTGGACCAGCCTGCCCATCAAGCCCCTGTATGCCCTGACCCAGGGCACCAACCTGGTCAAGTTCATCGTGGGCGTGCTGCTGGTGAAAAGCGGCGTCTGGCAAAGGAACATCGTGGAGGACGCGGCGGCTGCCCCCGCACTTGATTGAATCCCCAACGCAGTGTATTCTATAGGCACCAAGTATGAAAAACGGAGGTCTGTATGTTAAATTTTGATTTGTATACCCCCGCGCGCATCGTGTTTGGCCGCGGCACCCAGGGCAAGATCGGCGAACTGATCAAGCCCCACGCCAAAAAAGTGCTGCTGCACTACGGCGGCGGCAGCATCAAAAAGTCCGGCCTGTATGACACGGTGGTCAAGTCCTTAAATGACGCCGGCATCCAGTTTGTGGAGCTGGGCGGCGTCGTGCCCAACCCCCGCCTGTCCCTGGTGCACGAGGGCATCGCGCTGTGCAAAAAAGAAAACGTGGAATTGATCCTTGCGGTGGGCGGCGGCAGCGCCATTGACTCTGCCAAGGCCATCGCCATGGGCGTCTTCCATGAGGGTGATGTCTGGGACATCTACAACGAAGGCCTTGACATCAAGAAAGCCCTGCCGGTCGCCATCATCCTCACCATCCCCGCCGCCGGCAGCGAGTCCAGCGGTGACACCGTCATCTCCAATGAAGAGACCGGCCGCAAGTATGGCTATGGCCATCCGCTGCTGCGCCCGCTCATCAGCGTGATGAACCCCGAGCTGTTCTTCACCCTGCCCAAGGACCAGGTCGCCAACGGCGTGGCCGACATGATGAGCCACATCTTTGAGCGCTACTTCACCAACACCACCCATGTGGACCTCACCGACGCCCTGTGCGAGGCCACCCTGCGCACCATCATCACCAACGCCCCGCGCCTGCTTGACAACCGCAAGGACTATGACGCCTGGGCAGAAATCGGCTTTGCCGGCACGGTCGCCCACAACGGCTTGCTGGGCATGGGGCGCGAGCAGGACTGGGCCTGCCACAACATGGAGCATGAGCTGTCCGCCGCCTATGACGTGGCCCACGGCGCGGGCCTGGCGGTGCTGACCCCCGCCTGGATGAAGTATGTGTGGAAGGACAACCCGGACATGTTCGTCCAGTTCTCCATCAACGTCATGGGCGTGTCCAAGGGCATCCGTGACAAGGAAGAGGTCATCCGTGAGGGCATTGCCCGGCTGCAGTCCTTCTACCGCACCATGGGCCTGCCCCAGACGCTGGAAGGCCTGGGCATTGACGGCAGCCGCCAGGAAGAGATGGCGCAGAAATGCACCGGCCACTACTACGGCAAGGAAGGCGCCATTGGCGGCCTGAAAAAGCTGAAGTGGCAGGATGTGTACAACATCTACCAGATCGCAAGATAAGTTCCCTAAAAACTCTGACTGCCCGGTGAGTATACCGGGCAGTTTTTTGTTTTTATGCCATACAGAACCGCCTGAACCCCCTTGTATCATCCTACAATTAAAATGAAGGATGTATTAAATGTTTTGTTTGATGACATTGTTGACAGATGGGGCGCGAAACAGTATAATCCTTGTTGTACAACAAAGAAATGTTTAAAAATCCCCGCGCTGAATCCGTATTTCAGCCAGAAATCGACCATTTCACACTGGTTTAAGGCTCAGAGTTGTCCTATCTTCATGGTACAAAGGGGGCTTTGGTATGCTCACAGGGATATCCCATCTCATCTCGCCGGAACTGCTCATGGTCTTAAGCGCCATGGGCCATGGGGACGAAATTGTGCTGGCGGACGCCAATTTTCCCTCGGACACCTTTGGACAGCGCGTCATCCGCGCGGATGGTATCCCCTGCGCGGCGCTGCTGGACGCCATCCTGCCCCTCTTCCCACTGGACCAGTATGACGATTCCAACTTCGTGCTGATGGAAGTGGTCCCAGGGGACCCCTACAAGCCCGTCATCTGGGACGAGTACAAAGCCGTCCTCAAAAAGTACAACAAAGAGGCCCAGGCGCGGCACACGGAGCGCTTCGCCTTTTATGAGCGCGCCAAACAGGCCTACGCCGTTGTCGCCACCGGTGAAAAAGCACAGTACGCCAACATCATCCTCAAAAAAGGCGTGGTCAAGTAGGCTTTTGCGCACACGCAATGGAGGTTGCCCGTGAGTTTACCACAAGAAATCCTGGTAAGAATGGAAGGCATCGAGAAGGTCTTCCCCGGCGTCCACGCCCTCAACCAGGCGCGGTTTGACCTGCGCGCAGGCGAGGTGCACGCGCTGATGGGGGAGAACGGCGCCGGCAAATCCACGCTGATGAAGGTGCTGACCGGCATCTACCAGCGTGACGGCGGCACGGTGGAGGTGTTGGGCAAGCCGGTCAATATCCAAAGCACCCTGGAAGCCCAGGACCTGGGCATCTCCATGATCCACCAGGAGCTCAACCTCATGCGCGACCTGTCCATCGCTCAAAACATCTTTATCGGGCGCGAACCCATGCGCGGCTTTCTGATTGACCAAAAAAAGCAAAACCAGATGGCCAGGGAATTGCTGACCTCCCTCAACATCAACCTGGACCCGGAGACCCTGGTCAAAAACCTCTCCGTCGCCAAGCAGCAGATGGTGGAAATCGCCAAGGCCCTCTCCTACGAGAAAACCCGCATCCTCATCATGGACGAGCCCTCCGCCGCCCTGACGGAGGCCGAGATTGAGGACTTGTTCCGCTTCATTCGCGAACTGCGCGCGAAGGGCGTGGGCATCATCTACATCTCCCACCGCATGAACGAGCTGCAGGTCATCTCCGACCGCATCACCGTCATGCGCGATGGCCAGCACATCGGCACCGTCAACACCAAGGACACCACGCTGGATGACATCATCTCCATGATGGTGGGCCGCGTGATTTATGAAGAGCCAAAGCACCACTCCAACGTGAAAGAAGGCGCTCCGGTGGTGCTGGAAGTCAAAAACCTGTTCTCCCCGCAGGTCATCAACGTGTCCTTCAGCCTGCGCCAGGGCGAGATCCTGGGCATCGCTGGCCTCATGGGCGCCGGGCGCACCGAGCTGGCCCGCTTGATTTCCGGCGCCGACAAGCGCATCAGTGGTGATATTTTCATGCATGGCAAGCCGGTCACCATCAACACCCCGCGGGATTCCGTGGAAGCGGGCATCGGCTACCTGTCGGAGGACCGCAAGCAGTATGGCCTGTGCCTGGGGCTGTCCGTCGCCAACAACGTGGCCCTGCCAACACTGGAGCGCTTCTGCAAGGGCCTGATTGTGGACGATGAGAAAATCAAGCAGACCTCCAATGAATACAAGGGCCGCATCTACATCAGGACGCCCACGGTGGACACCCTCGCCATCAGCCTGTCCGGAGGCAACCAGCAAAAGGTGGTCATCTCCAAATGGCTGGTGCGGGACACCGAGGTGCTCATCTTTGACGAGCCCACCCGCGGCATCGATGTGGGCGCCAAGAACGAGATTTACAAACTGATGAACCAGCTGGTCAAAGAGGGCAAGTCCATCATCATGATTTCGTCCGAGCTGCCGGAGCTGCTGCGCATGTCAGACCGCATCGCGGTGATGTGCGAAGGCATGATGACCGGCATCTTGGGCATTGAGGAAGCAACCCAGGAAAAGATCATCGCCCTGCAGGTCGAAGCCCTCAACGGCGAAATGGCCAAGCAGCCCGTAGCCCTGGCGCTGGCCGCCTTGTCCACCGAGTCCGTCATGAGCCAGCTGGCTGAGCTGAAGGAAAAGGGCATCCCGGTCATCGGCTTTGACTCCGGCGTTCCCAATGCCCCCGAAGGCTCCATCGTGGCGACCGCTTCCACCAACAACCAGAACGCCGCCGGCCTGGCCGCTGAAGAATTCTTGAAGCTGGAAGGCTATGCCGACGCGCTGAAGGCCGCCACCCCCGAGAAGCCCGTCGTGCTGGCTGTCCTGTCCCAGGATGCCACCAGCGAGTCCGTCACCGGCCGCACCACCGGCTTTGTCAACAAGATGAGCGAGCTGGCCGCCCAGTACGGCACCGTGGCCGTCCGCGGCCATGACCTGTGGGCCACCCAGGTGGAAAACCCCACCATCATCATCCATGTTGAAATCGCCGCCACCCCTGAAATCGGCGACGTGACCAACTCCGCCAACGCCATCCTCAACCTGGAAAACCTCTACTCCGTGTTCCTGTCCAACGAAGGCGCTGTCAACGGCTTCCTGGCCGCCACCAACGTGGGTTCCGACCTGGCCGACGGCGGCCGCTATCAGGACCTCATCGTTGCCGGCTTTGACGCTGGCCTCCCCCAGAAGAACGCTGTGCGTGAAGGCTGGTTTGTTGGCTCCGTCACCCAGGACCCCTACATGATTGGTTACCTGGCCGTTGAACTGGCCCACAAGGCCTCAAAGGGCGAGCCTGTCGCCGATGTGGACACCGGCGCCCAGTGGTACACCGCCGAGAACATCGACCTGCCCGAGATCGCCATCCTGGTGTATGATTAATCGCCTGACTGATCCCATCGTGTAACCCCGCGCCGGAGGGGAGCCCGTTTCCGGGTCCCTCCGGCCTTTGTTTTGAAAGCACGGCCGCACAGGAATGTTCACTTGAACCCCACACCGGCTTATGATAAAGTTTTGTCAAATATCTTGATTCATCGTACACCAACGAAGGAGGAACATATGGATTATCCAAAAATCGGCATCAGGCCCACCATCGACGGCCGCTGGGGCGGCGTGCGGGAAAGCCTGGAGCAATCCACCATGGACATGGCCAAGTCCGCGGCCAAGTTGATTTCCACCCTCAAATACCCCGACGGCACCCCGGTGCAGTGTGTCATCGCTGACACCACCATCGGCGGCGGCGCGGAAGCCGGCGCCTGCGAGCGCAAGTTCAACAAGGAAAACGTGGTCGCCACGCTGACGGTCACCCGTTCCTGGTGCTATGGCATGGAGACCATGGACACCAACCCCAACACCATCAAGGCCGTCTGGGGTTTCAACGGCACCGAGCGCCCCGGCGCAGTCTACCTGGCCGCCGTCCTGGCCGCCTATGCCCAAAAGGGCCTGCCCGCCTTTGCCATCTATGGCCGCGATGTGCAGGACCTCAACGACACCAGCATCCCGGCTGACGTCCAGGAAAAGCTGCTGCGCTTCGCCCGCTCCGCCATCGCGGTGGGCTGGATGAAGGGCAAGTCCTATGTCAACTTCGGCGGCGTGTCCATGGGCATCGCCGGCGCCTACTGCGACATGAACACCATGCAGCAGTACTTTGGCATCCGCCCGGAATGGATGGACATGGCGGACGTGCTGCGCCGCATCCACCTGGGCATCTACGACCACGAGGAATATGAGAAGGCCCTGGCCTGGATCAAGGAAAACTGCGCGGAAGGCTTTGATATCAACGCCGGCAAGGACCTGCCTGACATCATCAAGCGCAGCAAGACCGTGCCCCCGGACCAGGATTGGGAATTCATCGCCAAGATGAGCCTGGTGCTCAAGGATGTCATGTTTGGCAACCCCAAGCTGGACGAGATGGGCTGGCATGAGGAAGCCCTGGGCAAGAACGCGGTCGCCGGCGGCTTCCAGGGCCAGCGCGCCTGGACGGACTGGCTGCCTAACTGCGACTTCACCGAGGCCATCATGGCGTCCACCTTCGACTGGAACGGCGCCCGCCAGCCCACCGCCTTCGCCACCGAGAACGATACTTTAAACGGCCTGTCCATGCTGCTGGGCACCCTGATTACCAACGTGGCGCCCTGCTTCCACGACGTGCGCACCTACTGGAGCCCGGACGCCGTGGAGCGCGTCTCCGGCTGGAAGCCCGAGGGCGATGCCGCGCGCGGCTTCATCCACCTGATCAACTCCGGCGCCACGGCCCTGGACGGCACCGGCGCCGCCAAGAACGACAAGGGCGAAGGCTGCATGAAGCCCTTCTGGGACATGACCCAGGAAGACATCCAGGCCTGCCTGGACGCGACGGACTGGGAGCGCGCCAACTACGAATACTTCCGCGGGGGCGGCTTCTCCAGCCACTTCAAGAACGAGGCGGCCATGCCCGTCACCCTGCTGCGCCTGAACATCGTTGACGGCGTGGGCCCCGTGCTGCAGATCGCCGAAGGCGACACCGTGCGCCTGCCCGATGAGGTCCACGAGCTCATCATGAACCGCACCGACCGCACCTGGCCCTGCACCTGGTTTGCCCCGCGGCTGACCGGCGACGGCCCCTTCCGTGATGTCTACTCCGTCATGGCCAACTGGGGCGCCAACCACGGCGTCACTGTCTACGGCCACGTCGGCGCCGACCTCATCACCCTGGCGTCCATGCTGCGCATCCCGGTTAACATGCACAACGTGGCCCCTGAAAAGGTCTACCGCCCGCATTGCTGGGCCGCCTACGGCACCCAGGACCCCGAAGCCGCGGACTACCGTGCCTGCCAGAGCTACGGCCCGCTCTACAAGTAATCCTCATATACCAATGTGCGGTCTCCTTCACGGGAGGCCGCTTTTTTCTTGTCTTTGATTGAATGAGCGGATGGAAACTGGCATAATCGTTTCATCAGTTGATGATGGGGGAACACACATGAAACCTTTTGCACAAATGTCCTTGCAGGAACTGATCGCGCCGGAAGGCCATGCCTGCGCCTGCGGTAAGCGCCACAAGGCGGGCTTGCGTTGCCTGCGCATCGGCACCGGCGCGCTGGAAAGCCTGCCGCGGTGCCTTTTTGACATCGGCGTCACCAAGTCCTTTGTCATCATGGACAGCAACACAAGAAAGGCCGCCTGGCACCTGGTGGAGCATGCCTTGGACAAGGCGGGCATCCAGCATACGGAGTATGTGTTCACAAAAACCCATGTGGAGCCGGACGAACACAGCCTGGGCAGCCTGGTGATGGCCTTTGATCCAGGCTGCGATGGCATATTGGCGGTGGGTTCCGGGGTGCTCAATGACCTGGCCAAGGTCTTTGCCCACGCTGTGGGCCTGCCCAGCGCTGTGGTGGCCACCGCGCCCAGCATGGACGGCTATGCCTCCGACAACGCCTCCATGATCAGAAACCGCGTCAAGGTCTCCCTCTACAATGCCTGCCCCCAGGCCATCGTGGCGGACACCCGCGTCGTCAAGGAGGCGCCCATGCGCATGCTGCAGGCCGGGCTGGGGGACATGCTGGCCAAGTATCAATCCATCTGCGAGTGGCGCATCGCCAACCTGGTCACCGGCGAATACTACTGCGAGAACATCGCTGGCCTGGTGCGCGCGTCGCTGAAAAAGATTGTGGACAACGCCGAAGGCCTGAAAAACCGCGACGAGGCCGCCATTGAGGCTGTGGTGGAAGGCTTGGTGCTGTCGGGCATCGCGATGTCCTTTGCCGAGGTCTCCCGCCCGGCGTCGGGGCTTGAGCACTATTTCTCCCACATCTGGGAGATGATGGCGCTGGAGCGCGGCCTGCCGGTGGAGCTGCACGGCATCCAGGTGGGCATCGGCACCTTGCTCAGCATGCAAATCTGGGACAGGCTCAAAACCATCACGCCCAACCGTGAAAAGGCGGAGCGATTCATTGAAACCTTTGATGAGAAAGCCTGGGAACACAGGGTGCGTGCCACCTTTGGCAGCGCCGCCCAGGCCATCCTGGACACCGCCCGAAAGGAAGGCCGCAACAACAAGGCCGCGCACAAAAAGCGCCTGGACAAGACGCTGAAACACTGGCAGGACATTTTAAACATCGTGGCAGAAGAGCTGCCCCTCTACCAGAAGATTGAAGGCCTGATGAAGTCGCTGGACCTGCCGCTGACCCCGGCGGACATCGGCTTTGATGAGAAGGACACCCGAGACGCCTTCCTCGGCGCGCGTGAAATCCGCAATAAATACCTGACCTCCTCCCTCCTGTGGGACCTGGGTCTGCTGTATGACTTCCCCTTCCCCGAACCGGCCAAATAATGCAAACTTTCGGGCTTGAAATCCATTTTGCTTGATGCTATACTGTTCCAGCGTCTCAAGGCGTGAACGGGGCATTAGCACAGTTGGTAGGACGAGGTAAGCGTACTTTCGCCCCAAACCAGGCCCCCAAACCACCCGGGGCATTAGCACAGTTGGTAGGACGAGGCAAGCGTACTTTCGCCCCCAACTAGGCCCCAAACCACCTGCTCAGGGAGCAAGAAATTTTCGGCTTCGCTCATCTGCTCTCCAGCAGATTCGCTCAGCCGACCGGCATTTAGAAAATGCCGCCCGGTTCGCGTCTCTCCCTTACTT
>JAAYLK010000107.1 GCA_012521895.1 Clostridiales bacterium | reverse complement strand
CTTTTTTCGAAAGGAACCGTACCAGAGCGCTAAGCCTGGTAGGGCTTGCCCTGCCAGGATGGGAGCGTAGGTCACGGTGACGCCGTTGAGTGAATGAGGCAACGCGGAGGCGCAAAAAGACCATCGCATCAAAGCGTTAACGATTGAGTTTAGTATTACTCGTCCAGGGTCCAGGAAGAAAATACCAGGTCTTCCTGCGGTACGGTGATGTCGCTGCCGTCTGACAGGCGCACCGCGCTGATGGCCACATAGATTTCGTTCAGGCTTTCCCCATACTTGCGAAGCGAGAGCCTGCCCGGGTTCATGGTCTGCCCGGGCGGGATGGTGAGGTCATAGGTGTAGTAGGTCAAGGCCTGGCCGCTGTCCGCCCAGGTGAGGGTCTCAAAATCGCGGCCCTCCGTGTAAAAGGCCAGGGTGACGCCGGTGACGGTCTGGTCCTTGCTGGTGTTGATGAGGTCGGGGTCGATGTAGGGCTCGTACCTGTCCCCCACGTAGGCCATCTCGCCCAGCTGAAGGGGGAGTTCTATGCTGTTTGTCGGGCTTTCATACGCCGTGTCCGCGCCTGTGACTGCAACCGTCACCTGCAACGGCGGGCTCTTTTCACCGTCCACAGGGGCATACTGGTAGTAATACGCCCGCCCGGTGACGGCGTTGTGGTCGGTGTAGCTGTTGGTGTGGGTGGTGCCCAGGTAGAAGGCATGGCCGTCCTTGGCGCTGGCGCGGAAGACGTTGTAGGAGGCCGCGCCTTCCGTCCTTGGCCAGTGCAGCACCACGGCGTTGGTCTGCACGGTGGCGTGGAAGGCGTCCGTTTTTGTGTTCCTGCCTTCATCCAAATTGAGGCCGCCCGGCACCACCTCAAAACCGGTTTGCGCAAGCAGCGCGCCGTCGTGGTAGACCGCCGCGGTCCAGTGGCCGATTTCAAAGCTGTCCTCAAATTCCATCACGCTGTCAAGCACCCCGCGCAGGTCAGCCCGGCGGATGAAGGCGTCCCGCCGCGCCTCATATTCGTAGGTGAATTCCGCAGTATAAGTCACCCCGGAGGGGGTGGTGAGGGTGTACTGGCAGTTGCCCGCGCTGGCTGTTTGCGCGCCTTCCAGGCGCAAACGGTAGAGAAAACACAGCTCCATGTCCTCCCGAGCGCGCTGGAGCTGCGCGGTGGTGATGGTGGCCAGCCCTTCCTTCAAAGGTACCTGCGGGTTAAAGCCCTGGGGGATGTAGTACAGCCCGGAAAACAGCATGTGCGCGTCCCGCTGCGTAAAGGGCTTGGCTTCCTCCAACGTCAGGGACACCGTGCTGCCCGGCTCATCCAGGCCGCTGTAGGACTCCGCCACATAAAACAGGTAGGTTTGCCCGGGCACCAGGCCGCTTATGACCAGGGACAGGTCCTCCGTGTCCTCATAGGTGTAATAGGTGCTGCCTTCAATCTCATAGCCCACAAAATAGATGCCGCTGCGGTCCGCGGTATTCCAGGACAGCACCACGGCATCGGGCGCGATCTGCTGGACGTTCATCTGCGTGATGCTGGTGTTTGTATGTGTGCCCTGGCTGTCCCCTTCGGGATTGGCGCGGGCGGTCTGGCTGGCCAGCTCCGACAGGGGGCGAGGCTGCTCATCCCGCGCGGCTTCATACAGGGCGATGGCTTCGCGGATGTCGACGGCGAAGTTCAGGTTCTGGCTGTCCCCCCGCATGGTGGAGGAGGTGACGCCGATGACCTTCCCCTCGTTGTCCAGCAACGCCCCGCCGCTGGAGCCGGAGGAGATGGGCGCGGTGAACTGCAGGTAGCGCACGCCGTACTCAGTGAAGGTGGCGCTGATGTCCCCCTTGCTGACGGTGTTGCGCAGGCCTTCGGGGCTGCCGATGGCCACCACGGGCTGGCCGCGCAGGGCGTTGCCGGTATCGTTGAGCGGCAGCGGCTCAAACTGGGTGTCCCTGCCAAAGTGCAGGATGGCCAGGTCCAGGTCCCGGTCGGCCGCCAGTACGGAGTCCAGCAGGTAGGTCTTGCCCTCATCGCTCTCCGCCAACACCAGCTCCCCATCCTCCACCACATGGTAATTGGTGATGAGCGTCTGGTTGTCAAAGGCCACAAAGCCGCTGCCGGAGGCGATGTAGCTGCCCTCCTCTTCATCGTACACCAGCAGCATCAGCACGCTGCCCGCCGCGCGGTTGATGCCCTCATAATCGTCCTTGAAGGGCACCTGGGCGGCGTTTCCTGACAGCATGACGCACAGCAGCACCAGGACAAGGATGCGCAAAAGCGATGTTTTCATGACAGCTCCCTTTCTTGTTCAGGGGGTGTACAGCAAATTGTCTTGTGCTGCCATCATAACAATTTGCAAGGCAGGGTTCAACATAGGCGGGGTAAATTCCGCCGGTATAAGAAAGCCGCGGGTGTTTCACCGCGGCAGAATAGGATTTAAAATGCAATTATTTTGTACCGAAGAGCCGGTCGCCGGCGTCGCCCAGGCCGGGCACGATGTAGGCGTTGGGATTGAGCTCCTCATCAAAGGCGGCGCAGTAGATTTTGACGTCCGGGAACTCCTTCTCGATGCGCTCAATGCCATAACGCGCGGCCACGATGCACACCAGGCGCAGGTCCTTACAGCCCTTGGCGTAGAGGATTTTCAGCGCCGCCGCGATGGAGCCGCCGGTGGCGAACATCGGGTCCAGCACAATCACGGTGGAGTCCGCCACGTCAACGGGCAGCTTGCAGTAGTATTCCACCGGCTCATGGGTGTCATGGTCGCGGTAGAGGCCAATGTGGCCTACACGGGCATTGGGCAGCAGCTGCTGGATGCCGTGCACCATGCCGATGCCGGCGCGCAGGATGGGCACCAGGGCCACTTTGCGCTCGGACAGCACCTTGGTTTTGGTGATGGCCATGGGCGTTTCAATCTCGGTCTCCACCAGCTCAAAATCCTTGGTGATTTCATAGACCATCAGCATGGAGATCTCATCCACCAAATCGCGGAAGTCCTTCATGGAGGTGTTCTTGTCCCGCAGGAGGGAAACCTTGTGCTGGATCAGCGGGTGCCCGAAGATGAAAACATTGTCGCTCATGTGTTCCTCCGCTCGCAAATGAATTTTTCGTTTGTTTATGCTAAACCAATTGCGGCGGGATGTAAAGTCTTTTTGTGTCGAAGAAGCGTCTGCGGACACTTCTTCGTTTTGGAGGAACGGGAATTTCTGCCTGTTCGCCTGCGCTCACGGCCGGCAGAAATTCGCGGAACGTTTGGGCTTACGCCCAAACCCAAACCACCGCACTTGGGCAGAGCTCACCGCCGCCAGCGGCGGATAAAGGTGAGTGGCAGCCCAATAAGCAAAGGAAGGTGCCAAACACCGTTTTCGGCGTGAAGGCAACTGACTATTGCGAATTGAGACGCTGGTTTGGATTTCTATCAGAGGGTTTCGCCCTCCGAACCTCCCAGGTTGTATAAAAAAACCCGCGCGGACGCGGGCGGAAAATCAAATGAAAAATCAGGCGGCCTGGCCGGAGATGGCGGCGTAGACAAAGCCGCCGCCGCGCCTGGTGGTGGACAGCCACTGGTGCAAATTCACCTGCAGGCGGCTGCCGTTGTCCACGATGTCAAGCAGGGCGTGTTCCCCTTCACCGGTCATGCCGACCACCGTCACCCAATGCCAGCCTTCCAGCTGGGCAACGGAGCCGTTGTGGAGGTTTAGGAAGGCCACCGGCGAATCCGCCAGAAAGCCCGCGCGGATGAAGGATTCCACCGCCAAAAGGTCGGGGCGCTCCTCCTCGCTGGCGGGGATGTCCAGCACCTGGATTCCCTGGATGACGTTGAGCTGGGCCAGCATCTTCTGAAGCCCTTCCTGCATTTTGAAGGGGGAGTTGAGGCCCATCACCCCCGGGGTCAGGTAGCCCCAGGAATGCTCCATCAAATCCACAAAGCCCTCCCTGTCCTTGACTTCAAGGGGCAGGTTCAAGCGGCCTGTCCTGGCGAAGTAGTACAGGATGTTGGCGCCCGTGGTGGGGCCGCAGCCGGCCTTGCGCTGCCAGAAGCTGCGGAACCAGTCCTGGTCGCCGCCATAGTGGCTGCCCGTGCCCAGGGGAGAGAGGTTCAAAAGGTCTGCCTGCTTGATGTGGGTGGTCATTTGCTCTGCCTTTTCGTTCGCGCTCGGGTGATGCCCGGCAAGGAACAATATACCCAAGAAAAACGACCGGCTGATGTGCCGGTCGTGTGGAATGCAGGTGTTCCTTATGCGGGCAATTGGATTCCCGCTTCCTCCGCGGCTTCCACCAGGGAGTCCAAGGCCTTCACGATCTGCTCCTCCTTGTGCTCGCTCACCACGCAAAAGCGCAGGCGGGCCTTGCCCTTGGGCACAGCCGGGAAGACGGCGGGCGGCACGAACACGCCCTTGTGGCGCAGCATGTTGGAAAGCAGGAAGGCGTTTTCATCCGAGCCCACCAGGATGGGGATGATGGCGGTGTGCCCGGCCAGGCAGGTGTTCAAATGGCGCTTGTGCGCCTCGCGCACAAAGGTGTTGATGGCGTTTTCCAGCGACTGGATGATGGTGGGGTCCTGGCGCAGCAGGCGGATGGCCTGCAGGGTGCCCGCCGCCAGGGGCGGGGAGATGCCGACGGAGAACACAAAGCCGGGCAGGTTGTAGCGCAGGTAGTCGATGATGACTTTGGGCCCGGCCAGGTAGCCGCCACAGGTGCCCAGGCCCTTTGACAGGGTGCCCATCTTGATGTCCACATCGCCGCGGGTCAGGCCAAAGTATTCGTCCACGCCGCCGCCGGTCTTGCCAATGACGCAGGCGGAGTGGGCCTCGTCCACCATCAGGAAGCAGCCGTACTTCTTTTTCAGCTCCACAAAGGCGGGGACGTTGGCGATGTCGCCGTCCATGCTGTAGGCGCCTTCAATGATGATGAGGCACTTCTTGTACTTGTGGCGCTGGTTTTTGAGGATGCTTTCCAATGCCACATGGTCGTTGTGCGGGAAGGGCTTGCTGGTGGCCTGGGACAATCTGGTGCCCTGGTCGATGGAGTTGTGCGCCAGGGCGTCATACACAATCAGGTCGTCCTTGCCGCAGAAATTGCCCACGAAGGTGACGTTGGTGGCGTGGCCGGACACCAGCACCAGGGCGGCCTCGGCATTTTTCCAGTCGGCCAGTTCCGCTTCAAGCGTCTGGTAGAGGGTCTTTTCACCGGCCAGCAGGCGGCTGCCGGAGGCCGAGGTGCCGTAGTCCTCAATGGCCTTCTTGGCGGCCTCCTCCACTTCGGGGCGGCCGGACATCGCCACATAGTTGTAGGAGCCGAAGTTGAGCACCTCGTGGCCTTCCATCTGGCTGACGTCAGTCAGCGCGCTGTCGTGGCGAACAAAGTAGGGGTTTTCCATCCCGCTGCCCAGCAGCGCCTGCTGGCGGGCGTAGAAGGCCTGGAACTCCTCGCTGTCTTCAAAGCGGGTGACGGGGACGATGTCCTCCTGCGGGGCATCGGGCTTGGTGGTCACCCCGTGCAGGTGCTTGTTGATGATGTCGGTGAGGTCGTTGACCGTGGTGCACTGGCCGTATTCCTCGGTGGGAATCAGCACGGAGAACAGCTCCTCCACCTTCAGCGAGACGCTTAAGACCTGCAGGGAGTCCCCGCCCAGGTCGTTGATGAAGTGGGCGTCGTCCTTGATGGTGGCGGGCGCCACGTCCAGGGCGTCGGCATAGAGCTTGCGCACCTGGTCCTTGATGTCGCTGGAGGCGAAGGTCTCCGGCACCGCTTCTTCCACCACGATGGGCCGGCTGTCCGTCAGCGGCAGGGAGCCGGATTTCAAATCCAGGTCGCGGTAGGGAATCTTCATCCCCTCCAGCGAGGCTTTCAGCGCCAGGCGCTTGACCTTGATGCCGTTGGCCAGTTCAAAGGGCGTGTGGGTGGCCAGCACGCGGGTGATCTGCTTCAAGACCGGCAGGCGCTTGTTGTTCTGGGCCACCTGGCGCATCAGCTGGGTCAGGTAGGCGTCGTCACGGTAGCGCTCGCCCACGTTCAGCACCAGGGTGATGTCCTCATAGTCCGGGCGGACGTGCCTTCTACGCTTTAAGCGGTTGACGCGGCTGGCGCCGGTGTTTTTCAAGCCCAGCACGCAGTACTGCTCCACGCCCTCCAGGTTGCCGAAGTAGTCTTCCAGTTCATCCGGGTAGACGTTCTCGCCGGATTCGTTGATGATGACGTCCTTGCTGCGGCCCTCAACATACATGCGCATGCCTTTTTCCAATCGCACGATGTCCCCGGTGCGGTACCAGCCAAACCCATCCAGGTCGGCGGGGATCAATTCGCCGTCCTTTAGTTGCCCGGTGTGCACGCTGCGCCCACGGATGAGCATCTCGCCCGTATTGGAACGCTTGCCGTCCGACTCCACCTTGTATTCCACCGAGGCGAAGGGGCGGCCGACGGAGCCGGAGTTGCGGGTGTGGAGGTTCAGGCTGGTTTCAGCGGAGGTGATGGCGGTTTCCGTCATCCCAAAGCCCGAGATGGTGTAGTAGCCAAGCGCCGCGATGTTGCGCATGTGCTCACGCGGGGTGTGGCTGCCGCCCAGGATAATGCAGTTGACATCCGGCCCCAGCAGCTGGGCGTTGATGGACTTGAACAGCAGGTTGCGCGCGAAGTCCATGCCAAAGGTGGGCACCACGTTTTGCAGGCCCAGGCTGATGGCCTTCATCACCTTGAAGGCAGCGCGCTTGACCGGTTTTTGCAGGGCCACTTTTTTGTTCAGGCCAGAGGACAAGGAGTTGGCCAGCACCGGCACGGCGCAGAGGAAGTTGACCTTAAAGCGGCGCATGGCGCCCAGGATGGTGTCCGGCGCGCGGTCCTTGATGAAGACGGTCTCATAGCCGATGAAATTGCACCACATGACGCAGACCATGAAGCCGAAGATGTGGTGGAAGGGCAAAAAGGCCAGGTTGCGCTGCATCCGGTTGTTGACGATGCGCGGGTTGGCCTTGTGCAAGAGGTCGGAGTTCAACACCTGCTCACAGATGGCGACCTGGTCATAGACAAAGATGCGGCTGGTGGCCGTAGAACCTGAGGTACACAGCGCGACCATGCTGCCCCACTCCGGCGCGAAGCCCGGCGCCTGCGGCACATTGAACAGTTCCTGGGCGTCCACCTGGGTGTAGCGCGGGTCCAGGCTGCGCTTGCCGCGGAAGATGACGCCCACGGCCCCGGCCTGGCCCAGCATGTGCTCGGTCATGTCGTCCGCCAGGGTGGCGTTGAGCAGCAGCGGGTTGTAGCCGGCTTGCAGCAAGCCCCAGAACACGGAAAACCATTCCTTGCAGGTGTCCACCTGGATGGCCACAAACCTGCCCTTGTTCTGCTTGCCCAGCGCCTTTTGCAGGTAGACGGCGAAGTCGGACGCCCTCTGCTTGTACTCGCCAAAGGTCATGGACTTTTCCTGGTCGTTTTCCAGCCAGTGCGCGGCGATGCGCTCCGGGTTTTCTACCGTCAGGTTGAAGATGTTTTGAAGCGTCATGTCCTGGCGAAGCGTTTCGCAGCGCGCGGAGATGTCAGTGACTGGCACCATGCTTGGTCCTCCCTGTCGCAAAAAGCGATTACACCTGATAATAATCTGCCAGAAAGCGGGCGAAGAACCCGCCGGGCAGGATGTCGTGCAGCACAATGGCGGCAGTTTCCTTGAGTGTGGTTGCCCGCATCCGGGTGGGCAGCCTGCGGCGGTTCATTACTTTGACTAACTTAGTTCCAAAGGCGGATGGTTGCCCCCCATTTTCCTCATCCCCAGACACCACCTTGCGGACGCGGTCAAAGCTGTCCCTGTAGACCGGGGACACGGTCTGCGCGCCCGCGCGGTACTTCATGGAACCGCCGCGGTGGTCCCCCGGCTCCACAATCATCACCTGGATGCCCAGGCGCCGCGTTTCCAGCAGCAGGCACTCGGCATAGCCTTCCAGGGCGTGCTTGGCGGCCACATAGGCGCTTTGGAAGGGGGTGGGCATGAGGCCGTTGACGGAGGACAGCATGATGATTTTGCCCTGCCCTTTTTCACGCATCAGCGGCAGCGCCTGCTGGGTGAGCCGGATTGTGCCCAGCAGGATGGTGTCCAGCACCGCCTGGTACTCCGTCAGCGAGGTTTCCTCCGCCGGGCCCATGATGAGGATGCCCGCGGCGTTCACCAGGGCGTCGGGCGAGCCGTGCAGTTCCCGCGCGCGCTGGCAAAATGAGGTCACGCTGGTTTCATCCCGCACATCCAGGGGAAGCCTGGTGATGCCGTCTGCCCTATCAGGCGCATCCACAAAGGAGCGCGCCCCGGCCACCACCTGCCAGCCGTCCTGATGAAGGGCCAGCGCCGCTGCCTTGCCAAGGCCGCTGGAAGCACCGCTGAGCCAGACCACCTTGCCTGCCATGACGCCCTCCTCCACCAAGTCTTTGGACAGTTTATCCCATTCTGTCTATTTATACAAGCAAAATGATTTATCGCGCGGTTGGCCACATCTGACATGAAGCGCCTGTCAGGGCTTGCCCGCACGGCAGAACAAAGAATAAACCGGTGCCTTGCAAAGCGGGGCATCGCCAAGGTGGTATGATGAGGCCCAATCCACCCTCTGGAGCAAGCGATGAACTGGACTGCCTTCCTGGTCTACGCGCTTTCTACGGCGGCGACGCCCGGGCCCAACAACATCCTGTCCATGTCAAACGGCAGCCGGAAGGGTTTCTTGAAAGCCCTGCCCTTCTTCCACGGGCAGACCGGGAAGCTGCTGCTGTTCGCCCTGCTGTTGGCCTTCATCGGCTTTGTGTTCACCCTGCTGTGGTCGGCCTTTGGCTCGGCCTTCCGCATCTTGTTTTCAAGACACGCCAGGGCCGTCAACAGCGTCATGGCGCTGCTGCTGATGTATTGCGCGCTGGCGCTGTTTTTAGGCTGAGATGGATTTCTGTAAGAAATCCCGCGCCTTGCGGGCGATGATGATCTCCTCGTTGGTGGCCACCACATAGACCTTGACGCGGGACACATCTGTTGAAATCAGGTCGCCGGGCTTGGCGGCTTCGTTCTTATCAGGGTCGAGTTCTATCCCCAAATACCGCAATCCTGAAAGGGATTGGGCGCGCACCAGGGCGCTGTTTTGCCCGATGCCCGCGGTGAAGGCCACCACATCCAGGCCATTCAGGGCGGCAGCGAAGGCGCCGACGGTCTTTTTAATCTGGTAGCAGAAGACGTCCAGCGCCGTCTGCGCGCGCTGGTTGCCCGCTTTCGCCGCGGCGGCAATCTGCCACTGCTCGCCCGAGAAACCCGACAAGCCCAGCAAGCCGCCCTGCCTGGCATACAAATCTTTTATCATTTCATCAGAATATCCCAGGGATTCCCGCAGGTAGATGTCCAGGTAGGGGTCCACATCCCCGACACGGTTGTTGTGCGGCAGGCCCGATTGCAAGGACAGGCCCAGGGTGGTATCCACGCCCCGGCCATTGCTGACCGCGGCGATGGAGGAGGAGCCGCCCAGGTGGCAGGAGACCAGTTTTACGTCTTCCCGGCCTTCCCTGTCCGCCACCCACCGGGCCACATACTCGTGGGAGGCCCCGTGCGCGCCGTTCTTGCGCACGCCGTGTTCCAGCAGCTCGGTGGGCAGGGCGTAGAGGTAGGCCTCGGGCTTCATGTCCTGGAAGAAGCCGGTTTCAAAGCTGCCAATCAGCGGCACCCCGGGCATCACGTCCATAAACTGGCGGATGGCGGCGATGTAGGGCGGGTTGTGCGCGGGCAGCAGGGTGTTGAGCCTGGCCATCGCGCCCAGCACAACCTCATTTAATTCCACAACGCCGCTGACGTGCAGCGCCGCCACCACCTTGAAGGCCACAGCGTCCGGGCGGCCCGACGGCATCTGGCCGGAGCGGCTCAAAAAATCCAGCATGGCATGGATGGCGTCGGCATAGGCGGCGCGGGGGCTTGATTCTTCCTCTTTTAATTGGAAGGACTGCTGGACAGCCTTCCCTTCCTTGCGGGAGATGCCCTCAAAATGGCCGCGGGCCAGCTCCTTCTCCCCCGCCATGTCATACAGGCGGTATTTCAGGCTGGTGCTGCCCACGTTGCAGGATAGAATGAGCATGGCAATCCCTCCGCGATTCAACATTCACAAAAAGTGTAGCACCGGATCAAAAGCCCCGTCAATCGCGCGGGCTTTGTTATGATTTTCATTTCGGTGGTACAATCACCAAAATTCACCGTTTTCAACCAAAGGAGGAACAAGGCCATGTTTGATTTCCGCTATGAGTACAGTGTGGACAACCTACCCCCCTGGCTGACCGCCGTGGGCATCGCCTTCAGCATCCTGGGCATCATCGCCCAGTGGCGCATTTTCCAGAAGGCGGGCGAGCCAGGCTGGAAAATCCTGATTCCGATTTACAACATCTACATCATCTTCAAAATCGCCTGGGGCAGCGGCTGGAAGTTCCTGTGGCTGCTGGTGCCCCTGGCCAACGTGGTGGTGGCCATCATGCTCAACTTCAAATTGGCGCGCTCCTTTGGCAAGGGGACGGGCTTTGGCTTTGGCCTGCTGTTTTTGATGCCCATCTTCATCCTGATCCTGGCCTTTGGCCCCGCGCGCTACATCGGCCCGGACGGCGTGCCGATGTACACCCCCAATCAGTATCCGCCGCAAACACAGGCTCAGAACACCTGAATTCAGCTAGAAAACAAGCCCTGCCGTACAGCACGTACGGCAGGGCTTGCAGTTTTTGTGGGACTTATTTCAGGAAGCCTTCCACAATCTTGGCTTCAGCTTCTTCTTCCGTCAGGCCCAGGGTGCGCAGCTTCAAAATCTGCTCGCCTGCGATCTTGCCGATGGCGGCCTCGTGCACCAGGGCGGCGTCGGGGCTGAAGGCGTCCAGCTGCGGGGCCGCGGTGACCACGGCCTGGTCGTCCACGATGGCGTCACAGGCGGAGTGCCCATGGCAGCGGGCCTTGCCCACCACGCGGCTTAGGAATTCCTGACGGCTCTGGCCCCGGGCCACGGAGCGGCTCACCAGGTCGCAGCCGGAGTCGTCCCCTTCCAGCACCACGTCAAAGCGTGTTTTGGCCACCTGGCTGCCGGTGGTTAAGAGGCGCTCGCGCACAATCAGCTTGGACCGCGCCTTCAGGCTGGCAGTGGTCAGGCGGTCGGTGGAGTCCACGCCGCCCAGCTGCACGGTGTCCATGGTCATGCGGGCGTCCTCTTCCAAGTAGATGTCGCTGACCGGGTCGATGCGGCGGCGGCCTTCGCCCCCGCCCTCGCCAATGTGCTTTTCCTCATACAGGACGTCGGCGCCCTTGCCCACAAAGAAGCGGTGGACGCCGTTGTGCTTGGCTTCGCCGCCGTCGTCCGTGTGCACGCCGCAGCCGGCCACGATGACCACCTGGGCGCCTTCGCCGATGTAAAAATCATTGTAGGTGAGGTCGTTGACGTTGCCACGGGTGACGGTGGCGGGGATGTACACGGACTCATTCTTGGTGCCCGGCGCCACATGGATTTCAATGCCCGGCTTGCCCTCGGAATGCGGCAAGATTTTGATGTTCTCCGTGGAGCGCCGCCCGGCGCAGCCGGTGTCCTGGCGGATGTTGTAAGCACCCTTGAACTCGCCCTTGAAGTCGGCGACGGTGGACAGCATTTTTTCGGCGATGGGGTTCAGCGGTACGATGGTCATGCGGTCTCCCTCCTGCCAACGGGGCAATGCCCGGCGATTTCACCGGCCAGCAGACCCGGCATCACCTCGTCCTTGGGGCCCTGGTCGCGCAACTCACCGGCGGACAGCACGATGATTTCGTCCGCGATGTCCAGCAGGCGCTGCTGGTGGGAGATCACCATCATGGTGGTGCCCTTTTGCTTTAAATCCTTGAACACTTCGACCAGGCCATTGAAGGACCACATGTCGATGCCGGCCTCCGGCTCGTCAAAGATGGACACCCGGGTGCCCCGCGCCAGGACGGAGGCGATTTCAACGCGCTTGATTTCACCGCCGGAGAGAGAAGCGTCCACATCGCGGTCGATGTAGTCCACGGTGCACAGGCCCACCTTGCCGGTGAGGTCGCAGATTTCATCAAAGCTCAGGAAGCGGCCGGCCGCCGTCTCCAGCAGGCCCTGCACCGTCAGGCCCTTGAAGCGCACCGGCGTCTGGAAGCCATAGCTGATGCCCATGCGGGCGCGCTCGGTGACATCCAGGTTGGTGATGTCCTTGCCATCAAAGTAAATCTGGCCGCTGGTGGGCGTGACCAGGCCGGCGAGCAGCTTGGCCAGGGTGGTCTTGCCACCGCCGTTGGGGCCGGTGACCACGGTCAGCTTGCCCTCGGGAATCGTAACCGACAGGTTATGGATAATGACCGAGCCGTCTGGCAGGGTCCAGTTGACATTCTTGAGTTCCAGCAAAAAACTTGCCTCCTTTTGTCCCCGTGCTTTTGCGCGCGGATTGACGGCACCATTATACCCGCGAAAATTGGGACGCACCGGGACGCAAACCGTCCCGGCGGGTGGCTGCGGGGTTTGTCAGCCCTTCAGATTGACCTTGGGCCGCCGCGCGGATAAAATGGCAGGCAGGTTCAAAAATGGAGGTGGGATGGGTGAAAAAAGGGAAACAGGCCGGCGCCTTGATGCTCCTGGTGGCCTCCGTCATCTGGGGCAGCACCTTTGTCGCCCAGGCCATGGGCATGGACCACATCGGCCCCTTCACCTTCCAGGCGCTGCGCTCCCTGATTGGCTCGCTGGCGCTGCTGCCCGTCATCCTGGTGTTTGACCGGGTGAAGGCCAAAAAAGGGCATCAAAAGCCGGGGAAGCAGCACACCAAAGACCTGCTCATCGGCGGCAGCCTCTGCGGGCTGACCCTGTTTGTGGCCATCAACCTGCAGCAGTTTGGCCTGCTATACACCACCCCGGGCAAGGCCGGCTTTCTGACCGCCCTGTACATCTTGATTGTGCCCATCTACGGCCTCTTTCTGGGGCACAAGGCACGGTCCTCCCTTTGGCTGAGCGTAGCAATCGCGGCGGTGGGCCTGTATTTACTCAGCGTCACCGAGCAGTTCACCATCTCCATCGGCGACCTGCTGCTGATTGCCTGCGCCTTCGCCTTCGCGGTGCAGATCCTGCTGGCGGACCACTTTGTGATGAAGGTGAGCGGCGTCAAGCTGTGCGCGGTGCAGTTTCTGGTGTGCGGCCTGCTGTCCCTCATCGCCATGTTCATCTTTGAGAAACCCACCATGAGCGGCATCCTGGCAGCCGCCGGCCCCCTGCTGTACGCCGGGGTGCTGTCCTCCGGCGTGGCATTCACCCTGCAGATTCTGGCCCAGCGCACCACGCCGCCGGCCATCGCCTCCTTGCTGATGAGCCTGGAAGCGGTCTTTGCCGTCATCACCGGCATCATCATCTTGGGCCAGGTGCCCTCCACCCGGGAAATCATCGGCAGCGCCCTGATGTTTATCGCCATCGTCTATGCCCAGCAGACCAGCCTGCCCAAGGAAGGAAGCCCCGTGGGCTCTGTATAATTTCTGTCAAAACAAAGTATGGAAACGGTATAATACCTTCTTTTCACAAAATAAATTCAATTTTAATGACCTGTCTGTGCTATACTGACCTGGTCTTTTCTGCTTTACAAGAGTGAGGTGAGCAAATGAAGCTTGAAGTTCAAAACATCACCAAGAGCTTTGGTGACAAGGAAATCCTGCACGGCATCTCCTTTGAGGTGAACTCCGGCCGCGCCATGGGCTTCCTGGGGCGCAACGGCGCGGGCAAGTCCACCACCATCCGCTGCCTGATGGACGTCTTTCACCAGGACAGCGGGCGCTTTCTGCTGGACGGGGCGGTGTTCAAGCCCAGGAAGATGCGCATTGGCTACCTGCCCGAGGAGCGCGGCATGTACCAAAAGAACGACATCCTGCCCCAACTGGCCTATTTTGCCATGCTGCGCGGCGCGTCCAAAAAGGACGCCTACCAGAGCGCCAGCGACTGGATTGATTATTTTGAATTGGGCGATTACAAGAACAAGAAGCTGGAAACCCTGTCCAAGGGCAACCAGCAGAAGATCCAGATTGCCCAGGCCTTCCTCAACGAGCCGGACATTTTGATTCTGGACGAGCCTTTCTCGGGCCTTGACCCGGTGAATGCCCAGGTCTTCAAGGACACCATCGCGGGCTTCGTAAAACAGGGCAAGCTGGTCATCTTCTCCTCCCACCAGATGAGTTATGTGGAGGAAGTGTGTGACGACGTGACGCTGATCCACCAGGGCGACATCGTGCTGACCGGCGATTTGGACCAGATCAAACGCGAAGAGGGGCGCGACAAGCTGCTTTTGAGCCTGAGTGATCCGCGGCAGACCGCGGCGCTTGGGGACCAATTGACCCAGGCCTTCCCCGGCTTGCACTCAACGCCCGTTGAGGACGGCCTGATCCTGGATACCCAGGGCCAGGACCTGCAAGGCGCCATCATGGGGTGGCTGGCCGGCCAGGCGGTACCGCTGCGGCAATTTGGCCTGTATGAGCCCAGCCTGACGGACATCTTCATTGACAAGGTGGGTGAGAAAGCATGAAAGACTTTTTGACTGTTTTCAAGTTCGAACTGAAAACCCAGCTGCTCAAGCGCTCCGGCATTGTCACCATGGTCATCATGATGGTGATTGTGGCGGCCCTCACCAGTTTGCCGCGGATTATCAACCTGTTTTCAGGCAGCGGCGAACCCGCCGCGGTGACAGAGGACATGGCCATAAACGCCGGCAGCGGCGGCATTGAAAAGGCCGGGTACCTGGCGCCTTCGGATGAACAGACCCAGGCCCTCCTGGTACAAATCCTTGGCGCGCAGGCGCCTCAATACCCCGACCGCGAATCACTTGAAAAAGCCCTGGCCGACAAGGACATTGAGGTGGGCTTTATCGTCAACCCGGACCTGTCCTATGAGGCCGTCTACCAGGACCGTGCCATGATGGAGGACCGGGACACCACCCTGGGAACCGTCCTGACGGGCATCAAAAAAGAACAGGCCCTCATCAGCCACGGCCTGACCAGCACGGACTATGCCGCCATCGAGGGCACCAAGGCGGAAGGCAGGACCACGGTGCTGGGACAAAACAGCCTCAACAGCTACTGGATCACCTTCATCTTGATGATTCTGGTGTACTTCATCGTGCTGATGTACGGCAGCAGCGTGTCCTCCATCATCGCCAGGGAAAAGGACAGCCGCACGATGGAAATCCTCATCACCTCCACCCGCCCCGGCTACCTGATCATCGGCAAGGTGGCCGCCGCCGGCCTGGCCGCGCTGATTCAGTTTGGCTCCATTATCTTGGTGGCCGTAATTGGCTTCCAGCTGAACAAAACCACCTATCCCCCGGAATTGCTGATGATGGTGCAGGGTTCGCTGACCCCAGCCTATGTGTGGAGCTACATCTTCTTCTCCTTCTTTGGCTTCATCCTCTACCTCTTCCTCTACGCCGCCCTGGGCTCCACCGTCAGCAAGATGGAGGACCTGGCCAGCGCCACCGGCCTCATCCAGTTCCTGTTTGTCGCTGCCTACATGCTGGCGACCATGGCCGCCCAGATGCCCGAGAGCACCGTGGCGGTGGTGGGCAGCATCATCCCCTTCACCTCCATCATGGTGATGCCCATCCGCTTTGGCCTGGTTACGGTGTCCATAAGCCAGCTGGTACTGGCCGCCGTGCTGATGCTGGCCTTTGTGGCCTTCTTCGCCTACCTCAGCATCAAGATTTACCGCTGGGGCAGCCTCAACTACGGCAACAAGACCAAGCTGAGCCGCATCGTGAAGGAAGCCCTGCGGCGCGAAGGCTGATTGCGGTTGTTCCCTGCGCGGTTGATGGCATCAGCCGCGCATTTTTGTTCGGATTGACGAAAAACAGAGGGAGTTTGGATATGGGCGCTGATCATGGCATACAGGACATGCACATCCGGGAGGAGACCCCGGCGGATTACCGGGAAAACGAGGAGCTGGTGCGGGAGGCCTTCTGGAACCGCTACGCCCCGGGGGCGACGGAGCATTATGTGCTGAAGCTGCTACGGGAAGAAGCGGGCTTTGAAGCCTGGCAAAGCCTGGTCGCGGAATATGAAGGACACCTCATCGGACAGGTATTGTTAAGTCCTGCGCATATAAAAGGCGAGAATGGCAAGGTACACGAAGTGCTCATCCTGGGGCCGGTGTGCTGCATGAACGCGGTTGCTTGCCGCGGGGTGGGCAGCGCGCTGATGCGGGCTGCCATCCAGGCCGCGAAGGACCACAACGCCCGCGCCATCTTCCTGATGGGCAATCCCGCTTACTACAAACGCTTTGGCTTTGTGCCGGCCTCACGCTTTGGCGTCTATCTGCCAGGCGCTGACAGGACAGCGGAAGCCGCCTTCTTCATGGCGCTGCCGTTGTATGAAGGCGCGTTGTCTGATATTTCCGGCACCTTCCATGAATCCCCGGCCTTCGCGCGGACAGAAGGCTTTGAGGACTATGACCGTTCTTTTCCGGCGAAACAAAAAATGAAGCTGCCAGGGCAGCTTCAGGGATAAAATATCAGGATTATTAGCCGCGCAGCGTGCGGGCCAGGAAGGCCTGGGTGCGCGGGTTTTTGGGCGCGGTGAACAAGGCCTTCGGGTCGCCGTCCTCCACCACCCTGCCCGCGTCCATGAACACCACACGGTCGGCGGCGTCCCGGGCGAAGGCCATCTCATGGGTGACAATCACCATGGTGAGCCCGCCATCCTTGAGCGTGCGGATGACAGACAGCACCTCGTCCACCATCTCCGGGTCAAGCGCAGAGGTGGGCTCGTCAAACAGCAGGACCTCCGGGTCCATGCACAAGGCGCGGGCGATGGCCACGCGCTGCTTCTGCCCGCCGGACAATTGCGCGGGCAGGGCGTCGCGGTAGGGCAGCATGCCCACGCGCTCCAAAAAGAACATCGCGCGCTCCACGCTGTCTGCCTTGCTGCGCTTCAACACCTTCATCTGCCCCGCCACGCAGTTGTTCAAGGCGGTCAAATTGTTGAACAGATTGAACTGCTGGAAAACCATGCCGATTTTGGCGTGCAGGCTGGAGGGCGGAATGCCCAGAATGTCCTGGCCATGAAACAAAATGCTGCCGCCGTCGGGCATCTCCAGCAGGTTGACGCAGCGCAGCAGGGTGGACTTGCCCGAGCCCGAGGGCCCGATGACGCACACCACCTGGCCTTTGTCAATGGAGAGGTCTATGCCGGTGATGACCTGGTTGTCCCCGAAGTTTTTGTACAAACCCTGGATGTTGAGGATTTCGCTCATTCCTTCTTCACCTCGATTTCAGCGGCATAGCTGCTCTGGGAGCCGTAAACCGTGTAGCTGGACGCGCCGGACAGCTTCTTTTCCAGCAGCCGCAGCAGGCGGGTGAAGGTGAAGGTGAGGATGAAGTAGATGACCGCGGTGATGAAGAAGACCTCAAAATAGCGGAAGTAGGTGCCCGCGGCGGACTTGGACTGGAAGAAGACCTCGGTGACGGAGATGACGTTCAACACACTGGAGTCCTTGATGTTGACCACAAACTCGTTGGCGACCGAGGGCAGGATGTTGCGGATGGCCTGGGGCAGGATGACGGTGGTCATCCGCTGCCAGTGGCTCATGCCCACGGCGATGGCGGCCTCCGTCTGGCCTTTGTCGATGCTGAGGATGCCCCCGCGCACGATTTCCGCCATGTAGGCCCCCGTGTTGACCGAGACGACCAAAAAGGCCGCCGTCAACGCCGGGATGTTGATGCCCAGGTACTGGGACGCGCCGTAGTAGACCACCATGGCCTGGACAATCATGGGCGTGCCGCGGAAGATTTCGATGTAGGCGCTGAGAAAACCCCTGGCGGCCTGCAGGCCAAAGCGTTTGACGCGGCTGGCGCCCCGGCGCAGGGTGATGGTGCGCACGATGGCGACCATCAAGCCGATGATGAAGCCGCACACCGTGCCCACCACCGCGATCAGCAGGGTGTTGATGGCGCCGGACAGGAAGAGCAGCCAGTACTTCTCCAGCAGAAAAGCAATCCAGCCAAAAAAGGTGGTGGGCAAGGTGCACTCCTTCAAAGCGGGAGGGTCAATGCCCTCCCGCTTGCTTGTTTATTCTTCACTCAGGGGCTGGCGGGCGATGACGGCGGTCATGATCTCATCGCGCGCTTCCAGGCTCAGGCCTTCCAGCACCGCGTTGATGGTGTCCAGCAAGGGGCTGCCGTGCTGCAAGCCCACCGCCACCTGGGTGTCCTCCGCCGTGGTTTCAAAGCCCTGGCCGTCCTCAAAGGACACGAAGGAAAACTCCGGGTTGGACAGCATGGCGGAGATGGCGCCGGGGCGCTCGGACACATAGCCGTCAACGCGGCCGGCCGCCAGCGCCACAATCATGGTGGAGAAGGTGTCCAGCGCCGTCTGCTTGCTGACGCCCGGAATCTGGTCAATGACGGTATAGTGCAGGGTGTTGAGCTGGCCGGTGATTTTGGCGCCGGAGAAGTCCTTGAGGCTTGAAGCGCTGGCGTAGGGGCCGTCCTTTTTGACCACGATGACCAGGTCGGAGTCGTAGTAGGACGCGGTGAAGGCGATGGTCAGCTTGCGCTCGGCCGTGGGGCTCATGCCGGCGATGATGGCGTCAATCTGGCCGGAGAGCAGCGCCGGGGGCAGGCCGTCCCACTCGGTCTTGACGATTTCCAGCTCCATGCCCAGCTCCTTCGCGATCAGCTTGGCCACCTGCACGTCATAGCCATCGGCATAACCGCCGCCAGCCAGCGGTACCGCGAACTCCGAAGGCGCGGCCTGGGTCCAGTTAAAAGGCGCGTAATTGCACTCCATGCCCACGCGCAGGGTTTCAGCGCCCGCCAAAGCGGCGCCCATCAGCAGCAAAGCGGCCAGCAACAAACCAACAAACCTTTTCATCACAGAAACCTCCAACAAAAAATTCAGGCTGCCAAAGCGCCAAGCCCCGGCTGCCTGAATACAGGACATACAGAAGCGATAGCGCTCCACGGCGTTGTGCCGTGACAGTCGCCGGGATCTTCTCCCGGCGCCCAACGCGGCAGGCCCTGTACCCGCCCCGTTTCGGTGGTGCGCCCTTTTGTCAGGTTTCGTAGCCGTCAGGCGGCTCCCCCTAAATACTCTTGCGTCCCACGCCTCTATCCCAAAGGAATATGAAGTTGAGAGCACTATAACAAAGCCAAAACAAAAGTCAAGGCGACAAGAGGCCTTGACCGGTCAAAAATACGGCAGGAAAACAATGGGGAGAAAACTTAAGGCAGATCCCTATGGGCTTTGACCCTTTTCAATGCAGGCGCGGTCAGGGCATGGCTGTCCCTGGTCAGGTTCTGGATGATTTCATCGGGCACATCGCCCATGAGGTCGACCGAAATCCAGTGGTCCTTGTTCATGTGGTAGCCCGGGCGGACGCCGGTGAACAAAGAGCGCATCAGGGCGGCCTGGCCAGGCTCTGCCTTGAGGTTGACAAAATCCCGGCCTTCCAGGTTCATCAGCACGGCGAACCACTTGCGGCTGCGCTCGTGGCGGGCAACGAAGGTGCCATCCCCCGGCATGAAGGGCTGGTCGCAGACCGCCCCTTCCAGCCCCTCGCAAAATGCCAGGAAGTCTTCGCGGGTCAACTACTGGTCCCCCGCCACTTTCTTGATCGGCACCAACCTGGAACGGAGTTTATTAAAACGCGCTCGGCGCTTGTCGCGGATGGCCAGGCGCTCACCCAGGTCGCGCGCGCCCACGCCATACACCAAATACAGCACCAGGCCCGACACCAGCATGATGAACACCGTGGAGGCCGCCCTGCGCCCGGAGGCGTTGATGTTAAAGCCATACAGCCCCTCCTCCCGCGTCATCGACTGCATCACCATGGCATAGGTGGTGCCATAGGAGGAGGCGAAGGTGGCGGACATGTCATACTCGGTAAACAGGGCATTGAAGTTGAGCGCGAAGACGGCCAGCACGCTTGGCAGGATGATGGGCAGCTTGACCTTCATCATGGTGGTCAGCCCATTGGCACCCAGGTTGCGCGCAGCATCTTCCAATTCGTCATCGATGGCATAATAGGCCGCCTTGATCATGCGGAGTGAAAACGGCAATTTGGTCACCGTGTAGGCGATGATAATCAGCAAGCGCACATTGTCCATGTAGTAGAGGTTGGTGTTGCCCACGTACCAGATGTCGTTGCTGTTGAAGTAGGTGCGGAAGGAATAGCAAATGAGGATGGTGGGCAGAAGCCAGGGAAAGAGCAGGGCGTATTCCACCAAGGGGCCGGTCTTCTTGTGGCGGAAGATGTAGTTGACCGCCACCACCACAATCACGCAGGCCGCGGCCGCCGCGACGGCGGACAGGATAAAACTGATGCGGATGCCGCCCAGGGTATCCGCGTTTGAGAAAACGCCGGAGACCGCGCCCTCGCGCACCCGGTAGGTGCCGCGGGAGGTGAGGTAGGAATAGTCCTCCTGACCAAAGTAGTTAAGGAAGGTCCAGTTGCTGACATCCAGCGTCTTCATGCGGATGGCCGAATAGGTCTGGAAGGAGAAGATGATGATCATCACCACCGGGGTCATGTAGATGATGAACAGCACATAGGCGTAGATGTGGGCGAAGACGTTGGCCACCGGGTTGTTGATTTTCTGCTTCACCAGGCGCGCCTTGGTCTTGGACACGGACAGGTAGTGCCCCTTGCGCTCGTAGGCGGACAACACCGTAAGAAGGATGATGGTGAACAGCGCCAGGATGATGGACAGCAGGGCGGCACGCGCCTGCGGGAAGGCCTCATCGGCGATGGAGGAGCCGGCCAGGCGGACAATCTCGGGGTTGATGGAGTCATAGCCCAGGAGGGTGGGCGCGCTCATGGCGCACAATCCGGTAATAAAGGTCATCACCGTCAGGGAAAACAGGGTGGGCACCAGGGTGGGGAAAACCACCTTCCACAGCACTTTAAAGGGCTTGGCGCCCAG
>JAAYLK010000106.1 GCA_012521895.1 Clostridiales bacterium | reverse complement strand
GCGGATAACGCCTTCCTCGTCCACCAGGATGTTGACCCGGCCGGAGGCGCCCAGATCCTCCAGGAAGATGCCGTACTCCTGGGCGACCTTGCCATGGGGGTAGAAGTCTGAGGGGAGCTTGGTGTCCTTGATGGAAAGCACATTGGCCCACACCTGCTTGCTGGGGGCGGGGTCAACGCTCAGGCCAAGGGCAACGGTATTGAGCTTGTCAAAATCCTTTTTATGGGCCTCCAGGGCACGCATCTGGTCGGTGCACACGCTGGTCCAGGCCAGGGGGTGCCAGGACAGGAGTACGTTTTTGCCTTTCAGGTCAGACAGTTTGACCTGCCCGTCCTGGTTGTCCGCCAGCGTAAAATCTGGCGCTTTGCTTCCTACTTTCAGTTCCATTTCTTTTCCTCCATTTGATTGAGGGCCGGTAGACAGCCCGGGTCATTGTTTGCAAACTATGTATACCCGTTTGTGCGTGCGTTCAAGACCCTGGGATGGTATACTGATGGCAACATAGAAAAACGTGAGGTAAAGACATGTTGCCACGCATCACCCTGCTGGCCACCGGCGGCACCATCGCGAGCCAGCAGACGGACCAGGGGCTGATGCCCCTGACCACCGCACGGGAAATCCTGGATTTCATGCCCAGTTTGAGCCAGCTGGCCGACATCACCGCCCGGGATGTGTTCATGCTGGACTCCAGCAACATCCAGCCGGAGGAGTGGCAGCAGCTGGCCCAGGCGGTGCTGGAAGCCGCAAAAGGCGCGGACGGCATCGTCATCACCCACGGCACGGACACCATGGCCTACACGGCCTCAGCGCTCTCCTTCATGCTGCTGGGGATTGACATCCCCGTGGTGTTCACCGGCTCCCAACTGCCCCTCACCCACCCGCATTCCGACGCCCCGGGCAACCTGCGGGAGGCCTTCGCCATGGCGCTGTCCCAGCGCAAAGGCGTGTACATCGCCTTTCAACACAAGGTGATGTACGGCACCCGCGCGGTGAAGATGCGCACCCTGGGCTTTGACGCCTTTGACAGCATCAACATGCCGCCCATCGGCTTTTTTGACGCGGACGGACTGCACCTTCATCAAGTGCAGGATGCCTGCGCGCAAGCGGAGATTGACAACCCTTTGGAAATCGATTCAAAGGTCTTTTTGTTGAAGATGATGCCGGGCACGGACCCGGAAATCTTTGACCACATCCTGCGCGCGGGCTACCGCGGGCTGGTGCTGGAGGCCTTTGGCCTGGGCGGCTTGCACTATATCCGGCGCAACCTGATTGACAAGCTGCGCCATATCAGTGAGCAGGGCCTCATCACCCTGGTGACCACCCAGTGTCTGTATGAGAAGGCGGATTTCAACATTTATGAAGTGGGCAAAGGCTTTCAAACACCGGGCATCTACGGCGCGCACGATATGACCACCGAGGCCGCGGTGACCAAGCTGATGTGGGCGCTGGGCGACATTGAAAAACGCCAGGCGTACTTGACCAAGTGCCTGGCGCATGAGATGAACGAAAAGACTACACCTTAGGGAATCGGGATAAATTTTTGCAAAGCCCCAGATTTATGGAATCGGAATAAACTTTTGTAATAAATATTTCCCCCACGCCAGGGTTTCCCGGGCGTGGTTTTTTAACCAGAATTCGGGCTTGATGGGGCTGGCCGCGGGCGAGGGGTTGAGCGCCAGGTCGCGGGCAATCTGCAGGGCGCGGGGCATGTGGTAGTCGCTGGTGACCACCAGGATGTCGATGATGCCCTGGGGCAGAAGCCTGGCGGCGTTCGCCATGTTCTCCTTAGTGTTAAAGCTGGTCTCGTCCATTAAAATGTGCTCTGGCTTTACGCCGTGGGCGATGAGCCAGTCCCGCATGACCGAGGCTTCGGTGGCAGGCTCGTTGGGGCCCTGAGCGCCGGTCACAACGATGGGCAGGGGCCGTGATTTGTAGGCTTCCAAAGCCTTGGCCAGGCGCCATTCCAGCTGCACGCTGGGCGTGCCATCCTCATTGACCTGGGCGCCCAGCACCACGATGGCGTTGTAGCTGCTTTCACGGGGCAGGGTGTGCTCCTTAAACAGCAAATAGCCAAACAACACAATGTAGCTCAGCGCGCCCAGCACGATGAGCCAGCCGATCAATTTAATCAGCATGCCAAAGCACCCCGGTCTTCTGTTTCTTGCCATGATACATCCTTCCCATGTTTAGAGGAGGCCTTCTGATAAAAAGCTAAAGGCCGCGTCGCCCGCTGCGATGATGTGGTCAACAATCTGAATGTTTAGCGGCGCCAGAATGCCCTTGAGCGCCCGGGTCAGCTCAATGTCCGCCCTGGAGGGCTGGGCTGTGCCCGAGGGGTGGTTGTGCGCCAGGACGCAGCCCGCCGCGTGGTTGCGCAGCAGTTCGCCCGCGATCAGGCGGGGGTAAACCGCGGTCTCTCCCTCATCGCCGGAGGAAATCAGGCTGCTTGTGATGACCTTGCCCTTGGGGTCCAGGGACAGCACATAGAAGCGCTCCACCTTCTCCCCCATCAGCAGCGCCTGGCAACGCTTGATGTAGCCTTCCTGCCCGGCGTCGTTTTCACGCGCCTGGCCCTGGCGGTAGGCGCGGAAGAGCGGCAGCAGCAAGGTAATCAGGGTGGCGGCGCTCTCACCAATGCCCTTCACCTGCTGAAGGTCCTTCGCGGAGGCCTCCAGCACGCGATTGAAATTGCCAAAGTGCCGCAGCAGGTCGTAGGCCAGGGGCTTGACGTCCTTGCGGGCGATGGCAAAGGTCAGCAGCAGCTCAAGCGCCTCATGCGGCGCGAAGCCGGACAGGCCCGCTTGCAAAAAGCGCTGCCGCAGCCGTTCCCTGTGCCCTTCGTGATCACTCATGCACAGCAGTATAGCATAGGGTTTTTCAGTTCGAAAGCCCGGTCAAACGGGTGCCAAAGAGGCCTGGAAATGCCGCAGGATGGGCGGCTCCCAGGTAATTTTGTAGCCGGTCCTGATGTTTTCCCGGTTGTTCCATACGACATGGATGGCGTCCAGCACCATGTCGTAATGGCTCTGGGTGTAGACGCGCCGGGGGATGGCCAGGCGGGTGAACTCGTTGTAGGACCGCAATTGCTTGCCGGTGTCCGGGTCGTTGCCCATCATGAAGGAGCCGATGTCGCAGGTGCGCAGGCCGCACTCCTTGTACAGCTCCACCGCCAGCACCTGGCCGGGGAACTGGTCATAGGGAATGTGCGGGTAAAAGCGCTTGGCGTCCAGGAAGATGCCGTGCCCGCCGGCCGGGGACTGGTAGGGGATGCCCTTGTCATCCAGGAAGCTGCCCATGTAGGCGATGCTCTGCAATCGGTAGCGCAGCCAGTGCTCGTCCAGGCCCTCGTACAGACCCACCGCCAGGGCCTCAAGGTCCCGGCCATTCAATCCGCCGTAGGTATAAAAGCCTTCGTATGAGATGCAGTTGGCCTTGATCTGCTGGATATAGGGCGCTTTGTCGTCCTTCACGCCCAGCAGGCCGCCCATATTGACAATGGCGTCCTTCTTGGCGGACATGGTGAAGGAGTCGGCCAGGTCAAAGAAGGCCCGGGTGATGTCCCTCACCGACAGGTCCTGGCAGCCTTCCTCACGGAGTTTGACAAACATGGCGTTTTCGGCAAAGCGCGCGGCGTCGATGTTGAGGTGGATGCCGTACTCCCGGCAGACCGCGGCGGTTTCCTTCATGTTTTGCAAGGACACCGGCTGGCCGCCGGCGGAGTTGTTGGTGATGGTCATCACGACCATACCGATGTTGCTGGCGCCTTTTTCCTCAATGTGTTTGCGGAGCTGGGCGATGTCCATGTTGCCCTTGAAAGGGGCCCGCAGGGAGGAGTCCAGCGCCTGCGGGTTGCAGGCCTCCAGGCAGCGGGCGCCAGCCAGCTCCACATGGGCGCGGGTGGTGTCAAAAAAGAGGTTGGCGATGGCATAGTTGCCTTTATGCAAAAAGATGGGCAGCAGCACCTTCTCGGCGGCCCGGCCCTGGTGCACCGGCTGGATGAAGCGGTGGCCGAAGATGTCCTGGCCGGCTTCCACCAGGCGGTAATAGCTTTTGCCCCCGGCATAGGCCTCGTCCCCGCGCATCATGGCCGACCACTGCTGGTCACTCATGGAGTTGGTGCCCGAGTCCGTCAGCGTGTCCACATAGACATCCTCGCCTTTTAGGCGAAAGAGGTTGTAATCGGCCTCACGGATGGCCTGTTCACGTTCTTCACGTGTCGTGACCTTGATGGGTTCCACCATCTTGATGCGGTAGGGTTCGGGCATGAAACGCTGCATGGCCAGCACCTCCAGTTATTTGTTGCTGCCCTCAAAGTACAGCATAAAAACATTGCTGTCAATTTGAAAAGAGATAGAAAAACCGGGCAGCGCGCGGCTGCCCGGCAGGTGAAAATGCGGGGTCTTATACTGATGTAAATCATTAATGCATCCAAAGCGGTGAGAGATTTTGGCTTTATACGAGGAAGGAATCCGAAGGTGTAGCCATAGCTACATTGAGGATTTCTGACGATGTAGAAAGTCAAAAGATC
>JAAYLK010000105.1 GCA_012521895.1 Clostridiales bacterium | reverse complement strand
GTTAGGCTCCAGTAATGTCCATACGGAATCGCTCATATCGTGTCGGTGATAAGCAGCGGTCATCGCTTAAGTCCCCTTTCAGTGATGACACCATTCTATCACAATTCTCGTGTAGACACTATCTAATTCATTTCACCATTTGGTATTCGGTACGTTTTATCGTACAATGTCCTTACTGAACATCCATGGGGGCATGCATGAGTTACGCGGATACCGTTTTTATTCAAAACTGCAAAGACATCCTGGAGAAAGGCTTCTGGGACAGCGATTTGCCGGTGCGCCCCAAATGGGCGGACGGCACGCCCGCGCACACGGTCAAGCTGTTTGGCCTGGTCAACCGCTATGATTTACGCAAGGAGTTCCCCATTCAGACCATCCGCCGCAGCGCGTTCAAATACAGCATTGACGAGCTGTTTTGGATCTGGCAGAAGAAGTCCAATAACATCAAGGATTTGATGAGCCATGCCTGGGACGAGTGGGCGGATGAGTCGGGCAGCATCGGAAAGGCCTACGGCTACCAGCTGGGCGTCAAGCACCAATACAAGGAAGGCCTCTTTGACCAGGTGGACCGGATTTTGTTTGATTTAAAACACAACCCGCACTCCCGGCGCATCTTAAGCAACATCTACGTCCACGAGGACCTGCACGCCATGCACCTCTACCCCTGCGCCTACTCGATGACCTTCAACGTCACCGGGAAGACCCTCAACACCATCTTGCACCAGCGCTCCCAGGACATGCTGATGGCCAATGCCTGGAACGTGATGCAATACGCCATTTTGACCCACATCATGGCCCAGGTCAGCGGCCTTGAGGCGGGCGAATTTGTGCACGTCATCGCCGACGCCCACATCTATGACCGCCATGTGCCGCTGGTGAAGGAGATCATTGCCCGCGATCCCTTCCCCGCGCCGACGCTGGAAATCAACCACAAGGACGACTTCTATGCCTACACCGTGGACGACTTCAAGCTGCTGGACTACCATTTCCACCCCTTCGACCACAAGATTCCCATCGCGGAGTAAGCTATGATTGCCATTGTCGCGGTTGATGAACACTATGCCATCGGGCACAAGGGCGGGATGCTGTTTCATTTGCCCGATGACCTGAAGTATTTCGCCGCGCAGACCCGCGGGAAGACCCTTGTGATGGGCCGCAAAACCCTGGAATCCTTCCCCGGGGGCAAGCCCTTGAAGGGCCGGCCGCACATCGTCTTCAGCCGCAACCCGGATTATCACCCCGAAGGCGTCACCCTGGTGCGAAGCGTAAAGGAACTGGAGCAAGCCATCCGGGGTTTGCCCGGGGATGAGGTGATGCTCTGCGGCGGGGACAGCCTCTACCACCTGCTGATTGACTGCTGTGACTCCGCCCTGGTCACCAAAATTGAGGCCGCGGCCAAGCAGGCGGACAGTTTTTTCCCCAACCTGGACGCAAAAGACAATTGGGAACTGGCAAACTGCCGGGAACGGCAGGAACAAAACGGGCTGGGTTTCCGTTTTTGCGAATATGTCAACAAGGCCGTCGCGCCTTTGAACGAAATCATTGCGATGGAGGACAAGAAATGAAGATCGGCTTAAGCTCCTATTCCCTGGTGCGCCTGCTGGACCGGGGCGAACTGACCCTCAACCAGGCGGTGGACTGGGCGGCGAAAAACGGCGCGGACGTCTTTGAACTGGTGCCCTTTGGCTTCCGCTTTGATGATGAAGTAAGCGGCAAAATCAACAAGGAGATGATCGCCTCCGTCAAACAGGTGGCCAAGGACGCGGGCATCCGCCTGTGCAATTACTCTGTCGGCGGCAACCTGCTGCAGACGGGCGAAGCCCAGCAAAAGGAAGTGGCGCGGCTCAAGCGCGATGTGGACATCGCGGCAGAATTGGGCCTAAATATGATGCGCCACGACATTGGCGGCTGGGGCCGCAGCCTCAAGGAAAACACCGCCATGCACTTTGAGGACCTGCTCAAGACCATGACCGACGCCGCCATCGAGGTCAGCGCCTACGCCAAGACCCGCGGCGTAATGACGATGCTGGAAAACCACGGCCAGTTTGTCAATGGCACCGACCGCGTGCAGCGGGTGATTGACACGGTCAACAAGGCCACCGGCAACTACGGCCTGCTGCTGGACACCGGCAACATCATCTGCGTGGACGAGGACCCCCTGGCCTTTGTGCGCATCCTGGCGCCGGATGCCAAGATGGTCCACCTGAAGGACTTCTATGTGCGCGCGGAAAACCCCGGCGACACGGCGCCCAACTACCAGCACGGCGCCTGGTTTACCAGCAAGGGCGGCACCTTCCTGCGCGGCGCCATCTTAGGCCAGGGCGATTTGGACGTCTTGGGCACCATCAAGGCGCTCAAAAAAGCAGGCTACACAGGCGACATCGCCATTGAGTTTGAGGGCATGGAGGACTGCCAGTACGCCAGCGCCGTCAGCATCCAAAACGCCAAGCGGATGCTGGAAGAAGCCTGAGCCTTCTTCTTTGCAATTTCACGTTTAGAGCCTCAACATTCTTATTTCCCCCTCAAGCAGGTCCTGTTGGGACACCATCAATCGAAGGGTTAGAAGGTTCGCTATACCGGATTTCGCCGACTGTCGACGGAATCCGGTTTGTGTTTGAGGAACTTTTTTACTATATGAGGTCGGTCACCCCGGCGACATTCAGCGGATACAGCCCGGTCACCGGGTCCTGGCCTTCATAATCACACCAGACCACCTGTTCCTCTTCCCCGGCATATAAAAAGCCCACCGCGCGCATGGCGTCATTGTTGCGCGGGTGCAGCCTGTCCAGCGCGCGCTTGACCACAAAGGCACGCTTGTCCTTTCGCTTCAGGCAATCCGGCAGCACAGTGGTCTGGGTGGAGGCGAAGCGGTCCAGAAGCATCAAATCCCGCAGCAGGGCTTCCTTCTCGCCCACCAGGTGCAGCAGCGCTTCATACAGGCCCTGGGTCAGCTGCTCCAGGGACAGGCGGCCTTTTTCTTCTTCAAGCGTTAAAATGACCTGGCCCAGCTGATAAAACAAGTCAAAAGGCTGCACACGCAATTCTTCCGTTAGCCAGCGCAGGGTCAGTTGGAAGCGCCCGGCGTTGTGCACCTTGTCCAGGGCGTGCTCGGCTGTTTGCAGCACCTTGAAGTCCGCCTCGCTCAGCCAGGGGGTGGACCGCACCTGGTAGGGCGGCTCCCTGTCAAAAGTACAGGGGTAGGCCTCCGGCTCCTCGCGCATGGCGCTGCCGTGAATCAATTTCAAAAATCCCAGCTGCAGCGCGTGGGGGCGCAGGGCATAGGCCTCATCAAAGCCCTTGATAAATTCCCGCAGGCCCTCCTGGGGCAGCCCGGCGATCAGGTCCAGGTGCACTTGCGCCGTGCCCAGCCCAATCAGCTGTGTCACCCGGGCCTTGAGGTAGCCCATATCGGTGCGCCGCCGCACCAGGCGCAGGGTGGCCTCGTCCATGGACTGCAGGCCGATTTCAAACTGGAACAGCCCCTTAGGGCTTCTCGCGATGACAGCCAGCGTTTCCTCATCCAGCAGGTCGCCCGCGATTTCAAAGTGGAAGGTCAGGCCTTTGGGGATGGTCTGCGCTTCTTCCTGTTCAATCAAAAACTGTAAAATCTCCCTGGCGCGCTTCCGGTCGGCGTTGAAGGTGCGGTCCACCAGCTTCACCGTGCGCGCGCCGGAATTGGCCAGCAGCAGCAGTTCATCAAAGGCGCGCTGAAGCGGAACCTGGCGCAGCCTCTCCCCCCGGCCGGACAGGCAAAAGGCGCAGGCATAGGGGCATCCGCGGCTGGTTTCCAGATAGGCAATGCGGCCGTTCAACTGCCGGAAGTATTGGCCGGTATAGGGCGAGGGCTGCATGCCTTCATGTTGGTAAGGCGGGCTTAGATGAAAGCCTTCCGCTGTCCGGAAGCACAATCCGGGCACATCCTCAAAAGCCTCCAGGCCGTGCATCGCGTCCATGAAGCGGGCAAAGGGCAGCTCCCCCTCCCCGCACAGCACATAGTCCACCTCCGGATAGCGCTCCAGCGTGTCCTGGGGACGGAAGGAGACCTCCGGCCCGCCCAGGATGAGGACACAATCCGGCAGGGCATCCCGCACCAGGGGCAGCAGGTTTGCGACATAGGCGATGTTCCAGATGTAGCAGGCGATGCCCAGCACATCGGGCCGGCTGTCCGCAATGCGCTCCAGCAGTTTTTCGGGCGCTTCGTTCACCGTGCCCTCCACCACCTGCGCCTCGTCCTGTACCCTGTCATAGGCCTTCAGGCCCGAAAGCAAACACCAGGGCGCCAGGGAAGAGTGAACAAACTGGGAGTTGACCCCCAGCAGTGCGATCCTGAACGCGGTTTTCTCCAATCCCATCCTCCAACCATCCATGCCGTGATGCAGCCATGCTACCACAAAGGCGGGCAGGGATGAATGCTTTTTGCGGATATGCTATACTATGCGCGGACAGTGGGCCTGTTGCGGCGCACTTCATGGAAGGCCGCCGTTTGACGCTGTCACAACACCTGTGGAGACTGCATGCTGGTTTATTTCTGCCCCAAATGTGTCCGCCAGAACGCGCAGCCGCACTGCGATTCCTGCGGACGCAGCCTTGGTAACCCCTCTGTGCGCTATGTCTGGGAGGACAGCCGCCTGGCGCTTTCCAACACCCACCGCTTAGGCCTGATGGCGCGCGCCATCGCCATCACCGTGGTGCTGGTAGTGCTGGTCATGCTGATCATCGAGTACATCATCAACGGCGCGGCCGCCTTCACCACCTTCTTCCGCTCCACCGGCATCCCCACCGCCGCCATCGGCTACGGTATCGGCTTGATGCTGCTGATCATGCTGGGCCTCTTCCTGCAGGGGCGGGAAACCGTGCAGTACATGCTGGACCCCAAGGGCGTATTGAAGCGCACCTGGATTGAGCCCACGCGATTGAAATGCTGGAGCCGCTTCATCCGCTATGACCAGGCGGCCTTCCAGCAAAACAACGAAGGCAAGCCCTTCCTGCTGGCGCATGAGGAATACCTGCTGTGGACGGACACCGCGCGCTACAAGCCCTCCCCCCGCGCCGGGCGCATCACCCTGTACCGGCCCTATGCCTTTGTGTTCATGGTGCTCTACCTGCCCCGGCAGGAGTATGACGGCGCGATGGATATGATCGCGGCCAAGTTAAAGAACAAAAGATAATAAATATCGAAGAAGGATCTGCGGATCCTTCTTCGTTTTGGTGAGACGGGAATTTCTGCCTGTTCAGCTTCGCTTTGCTCGCCTCACGGCCGGCAGAAATTCGTGGAACGTTTGGGCTAAAGCCCAAACCCAAACCACCGCACATGTCGCTGGTTTGGATTTCCATCAGAGGGCTTCGCCCTCCGATACCTCCCAGAGTTATTCGGTAGTGACCCTTGTGACCTCGTTGGTGATGATGATGTAGGTCTTGCCCGGGCGCAGCACAAGCTCCTGGCCCTTGTCGTCCACAAAGACCGTTCTGCTGTCCAGGGTGTCGCGCTGCCAGCCGCCCCTGATGTAATGGCCGCCGATGAAGATGTCCGCCGCGCCGTTGCCCGTCAGGTGGTCCAAAAGGACATACTGGCCGGAGTTGGAAAAGCGGGTGCGCTGGATGATGATGTTGGCAAACAGGATGGGGCTGTCCGGGGCGTCGCGGTCCACATAGGAACCGGTCATGGTCTCATTGACATACGCCTGGGCCGTCGAATCAAAGATGAACTTGTTATAGCTCTCCTCCTTGTCCGCCCCCTTGCGGTAGGTCATGCCGTAGTGGCGCACCTCCAGGCTTTTGTAGGCGGGGTAGGCGCTTAAGTCCATTTCGTCAAACAGGAAGGGCCGCTGTGTGAAGGTTTCGCCGCTTTTTAAGGCGATGTCCTGGATGGCCTTGAGGTTGACAGAGAGGTTGTGCGGGCTGACATAGCCGCGGACGCGCTCAATGTAGTCGTAATTGCCCAGCAGGTTGAAGGAGCGCCGGTTAAACTTCATGCCCGCGTCGCGCAGCTTGTCCGGCACGCTGATGCGCTTGTTGGTGTCATCCCCCGGGTGTCCGGCAAAGGCAAAGGCCGCGCCCCATTCCCGGGCGACGTCCACAAAGGGCGTGCGCGCGGAGCGGCTGCCGCCCGCGGCCACGGGCACCCTGTCAGAAAACAAAGCCAGCAGCTTGGTGGCCCCCAGGCCAGCGTTGGGCACCTGGTAGATGAGGTCGGCGTCCATCACGCCCCAGTGGGGATGGGCCTCGGGGGAGTTGTCAATCACCAGCACCACCGGCGCGAACACGCCCTCAAAGGGCAGCCCGGTGGTGCCGCTTTGGCCGGGGATGACGGGATTGTCCGGATATGCGGTTTGAAAGGGCAGGCCCTCCCGCTTGAGCTCACCGGGAATCAGCATGGGCTCCGCCAGGCCCAGAAGGGGCAAAAGCAAAGCCATGAGCAAGGCAGCCACCAGGATGTTTCGGATTGTACGCATCAGGCTTCTCCTGTCTAAAATTTTCTTATGTCCAGTATACCAGCCGGCCTGTGTTTTCACAAGGAAATAAAGCCCGAACATACAACGAAACGGACAAGGTTTTCCCTGCCTGCCCACAGTTGAAATCGCAGGGCAAAACCCGTACAATCAGCCCAAGAAACAAAAAGGGGGCAAAACCCATGGTCAATATTCTGATGCTGTCCAAATGGCATGTGCACGCGGCGGACTACGCGCGAATGATCAAGGAACAAGGGGACGCGAAGATCACCTGCGTCTGGGATGAGGACATAGCGCGCGGCAGCGCCTGGGCAAAGGAATTGGGCGTGCCCTTTGAAGCGGATTTGGACAAAGCTTTGGCCAGGCAGGACGTGGACGCCGTGGTGGTGGACACGCCCACCACCCAGCACAAAGAGGTGATGGTGAAGGCCGCAAACGCCAGCAAGCACATTTTTACAGAAAAAGCGCTGGCGACTACCTTGGAAGACTGCTACGCGATTGAAAAGGCAGTGAAGGACAATGGCGTCAAATTCTGCATCTCCTTCCCGCAATTGACTACGCCCCTGATGCAATTGTGCAAGCGGGAGATTGAACAGGGCAGCCTGGGCGACATCCACTTTATGCGCTACCGCATGGCCCACGGCGGCACCCTGCACAACTGGCTGCCGCAATATTGGTATGAGCCCAAAGACGCGGGCGGCGGCGCCATGATGGACCTGGGCTGCCACCCGATGTACGCGGCCTCCTACCTCCTGGGCAAGCCCGCGCGCATCACCGCCATGTTCAACAACACCCTGGCGCCAAAGGGCGTGGATGACAACGCGGTGGCGGTGGTGGAGTTTGAGAACAAGGCCATCGCGGTGCTGGAGACCGGCTTTATCAGCCCTTATGACGCGGACTGCTTTGAGTTGCTGGGCACCAAAGGCGCCATCAAGCGCGTGGGCGGCGTGATCACCATGCGCACCGATGCGAAGGGCGATCAATGGTTCACGCCGGATGACCTGCCTCCCCCCGCGCCCATGGCGCTGCGCCAGTGGCTGGACGGCATTCAGCAGGGCACGCACATCGCCTTTGACCTCACCCGCGCCATCGCTTTGACCGAGCTGCTGGAAAACGCCTACAGGGCGGACAAAGAACAGCGGATCATCAAGATCTAAGCCCAGACAAGCTTTGAACCGCCGGAATTTTTTCGGCGGTTTTTCTGATTGTGATTGTATGTATTGGTTTATGGTATATTAGTCAGACACATTGAATGAGGGAGACAACCATCAAAGTGGACAGAAAACGCTGTGAAATCCTCTGTGTGGGCACGGAGCTGCTGCTGGGGGACATCCTCAACACCAACGCCCAGTACCTGGCCCAGGGCCTGTCAAAGCTGGGGCTGGACCTCTATGTGCAAACGGTGGTGGGCGACAACGAAGCCCGCCTGGAAAACGCCATCCACCTGGCCATGACCCGGGCGGACATTCTGCTGTTCACCGGCGGCCTGGGCCCCACCACCGATGATATCACCAAGGAAGTGGCCGCCCGCTGCTTTCATCGTGAACTGTATATGGACGAGGACGCCTTGCGTGAGATCCAGGATTTTTACGCCCTCACGCGCCGAGCGATGCCCGTCAGCAACCAGAAACAAGCCCTGATGCCCAGGGGCGGCCTGCTGCTGAAAAACCCCCAGGGCACGGCCCCCGGCTGCATGATGACCTCTGATGAGGGCCACCTGGCCTTCCTGATGCCCGGGCCGCCGCGCGAAATGCGCCCCATGTTTGACAACGAGGTTGCCCCCATCCTGGCCAGGTATTCAAACGGCGGCCTGTATTCCAAGGCCGTGCGCGTGGTCTCCCTGGGGGAATCCCGCATGGCGGAGATGCTGCAGGACCTGATTGACGCGGGCACCAACCCCACCCTGGCGCCCTACGCCAAGGACGGGGAAGCCATGGTGCGCGTGACGGCGCGCGCATCGTCCAAAGAAGAAGCCAAGGCGATCCTTGACCCGGTCATCAACGAGGTGCTCCAACGCCTGGGCAGGCACGCCTATGGCGTGGATGTGCCCAACCTGGAAAGCGTGATTTCGGAAAAACTGCAGCAACAGGGCCTCACCCTGTCCTTCGCGGAAGCCGGCACCGGCGGCCTGGCCGCCCAGCGTTTTTTAAGCTGTGAGCTGGCACAAAGCGTATGCGGCCCCGGCCTGTCCGCGATGACCACAGGCCAGCTGGCCTGCGCCCTGGGCTTAATGGATGCCCTGCCGGAGAACACCGCCGAGGCCTGCGCCCTGCTATCCCAACATGCCTGCAAGCACTTTGGCACCACAGCAGGGCTGTGCACCCTGGTGTCCGGCCAGGAACTGGCCTGCGCGGTCACCGTGCTGGGGGAGACCCGCCAATACGCCGCCCGGATGCCCGCGCGGGGCGCGGATTACTACCGCACCCAGGCCAGCCAGGCGGCTTTGGACATGCTGCGGCTGATGCTGATGGACAGGGAAGCTTGAACAAACTGTATGAATCAAAAGCTCATGGCAAGCCTGCGAATTTAGGCTTGATAAAATTTAGCAATCAATATAAAGTCAAGCAGCACGCATGGATAACGAATTACTGATTTTATTTTTATGCCGTCTTTCTATCGGCTATTTGAAACCAAAGCCAGTCCCTTTAGTAGGTTTTTGGAAATACACAGCGTCTTCCAAGACCACATACTTGCCTTCAAGAAAAACCGCTGTCCATCCGTTTGAGTAAACATCATCAGACACGAATTCGTAGACATCAAGGAAATCCCAATCGACATCTGTTTTTGTCTCATCCAACTTAGAGCCAATCCGTATCGCGAAGTATGACTCATACGGCTTTATTGTCCATTCCCCTGCGGGAATTTCTACCCCCACCTGGTAAACACCCGCAGGGACGCGTACACTCTCCCATTCGTCAGTAGCCCACATTGCCTTCAGGATTGCCAGGGATTCCTCGTTCAATTCTGTCAGGGTCATCCCGTCATACTTGCTATCAGCAAGGCTTGCAAGGGGGACCGTCAGTGCAATCACCAGTAAGACAATCAGTATTTTTTTCATTGTGACACTCCTCATTTGTTTTGTTCATCTTCTGCTAAAGGGCGTTTTATCTAACTTTGATTCCGCTGTTTTTGATGGCAATGATTAGCACAATTTCAAACTATTAGTATCATACTGCCTGATCATTCAAGCTGCAAGTGTATGGCGTGGGATGAAGCATGATCACTATCCTCCCTTGGGCATTGGACGTCAGCGGACGGTTGCGGAACTCTTCAGCCTGCTCATTCAACCCTTGGGTCATCTCGCTCACCTGGCTGCGGGAGATGCCTTCAATGCCCAAACTCTTGGCCAGTTTCTCAATCTT
>JAAYLK010000104.1 GCA_012521895.1 Clostridiales bacterium | reverse complement strand
TTTCTCCGGTGCTCACTTCAAAGTCAACGTTTGACAGCGCTTTGACGCCCGGAAAGGCAATGGACACATTTCTGGTTCCCAGGGTGATCTTTTCCATGATGCCCCCTATTTGTTGATGCCGGAGAGAGCGCCGGAGCGCTCCGGCGCTCTCTCCGTGTCAGGGTTCAGACGCGTCTATGCGCGTTGCAGTTTTACTTGTGAATCAGGTCCTTTGGCATCCACTCGGCTTCGGACAGGTAGCTCAGGTTGCCGTAGGTATCCGGCGCCACTTCGCCCAGGTTGTTCACGGTGGAGTCGGGCTTGAGCTGGCTGGCCAGAATGGGGGAGCCGGGGACTTCGACCACGTCCACGCCGAACTTGTCGCTGGCGGGGTCGTAGATCTTGTCATACTCGTCTGCGATCTGCAGCAGCAAAATGCGCATGCCGATTTCGCCGTTGAGGGTCCAGTCGGTGGTGCCGGCCGCGGTCCAGACATCGGGGCGGGTCAGCATGTTGGTTACGTCCACAGGGTCGATGTCAACGGAGCCCATGGGCAGCGCCGCGCCGACTTTGCCGTTGAAGTTGTCATTTTCCATGATGGCGTTGTAGGTGCCCTGGCCATACAGATCATAGTAGGCAATCAGGCCATCCACGTCTTCTCGCTTGACACCCTGCAGGTAAGCAGCGGTCACAGCGTTGGCAGAGTCGATGGAGTCCTGCAGGGGCTGCACTTCGCCCACGGTCTTGATCTTGCCGGCGGCTTCGTATTCCTGCCAGCCGACTTCGCGGCGGTCAAAGGGGCTGTTGTAGTTGGGGCCGCGCCATACTTTGATCAGGCGGACGCCCTCGCCGAACTTGGCAATCATGTCATCCAGCAAAACGGTGACCAGGCTGGCGTCTTCCTGGAAGTACTGGGTCAGGCCGGGCAGCTTCTGATACTCGCCGTCCGCGTACAGCAGGGTGTCAAAGGCGGCGATTTTCAGGTCAGGGTACTGCTCCATGACTTCCTTGAGGAAGACGTAGGAGCCATCGCGGTTGCCGTGGCTGATCAGCAGGCCGTCATAGCCGGCGGCAGCCTTGGCGCGGATGGTATCCTGCCAGCGGTTGAAGTCGCCTTCGCAGAAGGTGGCGTCAAATTCCACGCCCAGCTCGGCGCACAGCTTCTCAGCGGAGTCTTTGTACATCTGGAAGATGGTGGCCGAAGGCAGCAACATCACATACGCTACCTTCTTGCCGGCGACGGGGTTTGCCTTGGTCTCGGCCAGGCTGAACGAAGCCAGGGCGAACACCATGGTGAGCACCAGGAGTACCGATACGATCCTTTTCATAGTTCCCTCCATGCATTCTATTGCTGGGCACCTGCCCGCAGGGTACGGCCCTATGGCCGCCAGAAACGATTGCCACGGCATATGCCGGGCGGCGTTGGTGCGTTGGTCACCTCCTTTGATCAGGTTGGGTCAGTCTTTACAATGAGCGAAACTCGATGTTCCGCAGGTCACCAGGGTCAATGTGCTGAAGCGCCGCCATCTCGGCTTGGGTTGGTGGCGGGGTACGCTGCAGGTTGATGTAGCGGATGGGGAAGCCCGTGTGATTGGCGATGGTCTCTATGTCGGCACCCGGGTGGATGCTGTGCAGTAGCATCTCGCCCTGATAC
>JAAYLK010000103.1 GCA_012521895.1 Clostridiales bacterium | reverse complement strand
TACCAACTGAGCCAACAGACCATAACCATTCTGGTAACCTTACCAGTGCGCCCTACCAACTGAGCCAACAGACCATAACCATTCTGGTAACCTTACCAGTGCGCCCTACCAACTGAGCCAACAGACCAGGGTTTTACAAGCACAGTGATACTATCATCTGACATGTGATTCGTCAAGCGGAATTTTTGTTAGCTTTACAAATCTTAAGCTTATCGAAGCACGCGGCGGATGAGCGCTTCCTTGAAGCGATTGTACGGCCTGTAGCGCACAGGCACATCCGCCCAGGTCGCTTGCTTTACAATGCCCCGAGCATGAGAGAACGTGTCGAAATTCCTCTTGCCATGGTAACTGCCCATGCCGCTCGCGCCGACGCCCCCAAAAGGCAGGTGGATGTTGCTGTAATGCAGCACGGTGTCGTTGATGCACCCGCCGCCAAAGGACAAGGTTTTTAACGCCTCCTGCTGCCGTGCTTTGTCATTTGAGAAAAAGTACAGCGCCAGGGGTTTTTCAAACCGCTTCACAGTGCTGAAGGCTTCTTCCAGCGTGTCAAAGCCAAGAATCGGTAGAATGGGACCGAAGATTTCCTCCTTCATCAATGGATGCTCCAGCGAATCAATTTCAACAAGGGCGGGCAGCATTACCTGCCCCTCCACCTGGCCGCCCCAGACATCTGCTGCGCCATCCAACAAGTGAATCAGACGGCTCAGGTGCTTTTGGTTGATGATCTGCACAAACTGAGCGCCCTTCCCCTCAGTTTGAATCATGGCAGTGATTTCAGCTTTCAATTGTTTGATTAATTCCTGCTTCACCCGCTTGTCCACCAGCAGATAGTCCGGCGCAACGCACGTCTGTCCGGCATTGAGCAATTTGCCAAAGGCGATTCTTTTAGCCGCAAGCTTTAAATTGGCCGTTTCATCAACAATCACCGGGGATTTTCCGCCCAGTTCGAGGGTTACAGGCGTCAGGTGTTTTGACGCGGCGGCCATCACCACCTTGCCCACGGCGACTGAACCAGTGAAGAAAATATAATCAAAGCGCTGCGCCAACAGCATGGCGTTCTCTTCCCGGCCGCCTGTTACCATGTCGACGTGCTCAGGCGCAAAGACCTTGCTCACAATCTCGCTTATCACCTGTGCTGTGTGCGGCGCATCCTTGGAGGGCTTCAATACTATACAATTTCCCGCCGCGATTGACCCAATCAAGGGCACCAGGGACAGCTGAAAAGGATAATTCCACAGGGAGATGACCAGCATCACCCCATAAGGCTCCGGCGCGATGAAGGATGTGGCAGGCAGCTGCGCCAGGCCGGTTTTGACACGTTTTTGCTTTGCGAACCTGGTGATGTGCTTGATCATGTAGCTCAACTCATGCAGCACAATGCCGGTCTCGGTCAGGTAGGCTTCCACGGCGGGCTTGTTCAGGTCAAGCTGCAAGGCCTGCGCGATGTCCTTGTCCGCCGTTTTGATCGCCTCCCGCAGTTTGATCAGTTTGGCTGTCCGGAAGGCAAGGTCTTTTGTGGCGTTGGTTTGAAAATACGAGCGCTGACGCTTGATGATGTCCTGGATGTCCTGTTGTTTGATGTTCATCTGCCCCATTCCTCCCGCCTGATGCAAGCGATTGTTCTCTTAGATTTCCGCTGTTTCATGACCCGAATTCCCATCAACTCTCTCACAACCCGGGATTTATTACAAATTTCTTCCTGTTTGTTTGCCAATCTTTTACTTTAATGTATAATACATTGAGTGAGTTTTCAATGCACTGGAGGAACAAGGAATGGGTTTTTTGGCACAGGTGACAACAACCGGGCAAATCAGCAAATCTGACATCGCGCTTGGCAGCTGGTGGTCAGACCAGTTTACCCGCATCCTGCCCATGGATGTCATTCAGGTTTTAATCTTTGCCCTGATCAGCAGCGTCGTGATTTCCCTGGTCTACCGCAAGACCTACCGCGGCGTGCTGTACAACCCCACCTTTTCTACCACCTTGATTTTATTGACCCTGGTCACAGCCCCTGTGGTCATGGTCATTGGGTCCAACGTCGCGCTGTCCATGGGCATGGTGGGCGCCTTGTCCATCGTCCGTTTCAGGACAGCGGTCAAGGACCCGATTGATACCGCCTACATGTTCTGGTCCATCACCATGGGCATTGTCATTGGCTCAAAGCTCTACATCATCGCCTTGATTGTGGTGGCCCTCATCACCGTGATGATGATTGCCCTGTCCTTTGTGCGCATGCGCACCAATGAGAACTACCTGCTGGTGCTGCATTACGACCCCGCCGCCGAACAGGAGATCGACGCCGAGCTGCATCGGGGTGTGAAAAATTACCGAATCCGCAGCAAGACCATCACCCGCTCCGGCGCTGAGATGACGGTGGATCTGCGCCTGAACCAGCGCGCCGACATTGTCAGCCACATGCTGGACATCCAGGGCGTGTACGACGCGACCCTGGTTGCCGTCCAGAACGAGACCGCGGTATAAGCATGCCGCCCCTTGTCCGCCACGAACTGAAATTTTATATCAACCAGGGGCAGTACGAGGTGCTGTCCCGCACTTTGCGCAATGTGCTGAACCGTGACGAGCACAGCGATGAAAACGGTGAATACCACATCCGTTCGCTCTATTTTGACACGGTCTTTGATGATGCCCTGGCGGATAAGATCGCCGGTGTACAAAACCGGGACAAGTACCGCATTCGCATCTACAATTGCTCCGACAGCTTCATCCGCATGGAATGCAAGAGCAAGTACGACAACTACATCGCCAAGCGCCAGGTGACCATCAACAGAAACCTGTGCGAGCAGCTGATGGCCGGGGACCCGACCGGCCTTGTGAATACCTCCAGCGGCCTGCTCCGTGAAGTGTTCAAAGAGATGCGATTGAACCTCCTGCGCCCTGTGGTGATTGTGGACTATGTGCGCGAAGCCTACATGCACCCGGTGGAGGATGTGCGCATCACCTTTGACAAACAGCTGCGCACCGGTCTTTTCTCCCACGACCTGTTCAACCCGCAGCTGCCCACTGTGCCGCCATTGCCTGAAGAACTGACCATTCTGGAAGTCAAGTTCAACCGCTTCCTGCCGGCCTATATCAAAGAGATCATCAGCCTGGCCGCCGGCTGGTCCCAGCGCAGCGCCATCTCAAAATACACCCTGTGCCGGATTTACGAAGGCAAGGAGTTTTAGTCCAAAAAGAGTACACGTTGGAGGTTTGTCTTGGTAATGTCAAATCAGGACCTGATCTGCAACATCACAAGCCTGGGTTTTCAAGGTGAAGGCATCTGCCGCACGGACGGCCAGGTCACCTTCATTCCCTTTGCACTGCCCGGTGAAACAGTCACCGCAACCATCACAAAACAACAGAATAATTTCAGGCAGGCGAAGCTGCTGGATGTGCTGAGCCCGGCACCTCAGCGTGTCGCGCCTTTGTGCCCCGTTTTTACACTCTGCGGCGGCTGTACCAGCCAGCACATGGACTATCCAACACAGCTAAAGTTCAAACAGGAAGGCATACAAAACAACCTGCGCAAAATCGCCGGCATTGAAACCACAATCAAGCCTGTCATCGGCCTGGCGGAACCCTGGCGGTACAGGAACAAAATCACCTGGCAAATCATGTATACCAATGGAACATATCAAGCGGGTTTTTTCGGACACAAGAGCAATCGGTTTGTTCAGACCAAAGTCTGTTTTTTGGCGCCTGGTTTTATGGAAGCGGCTGTTCAGGCCTTGCTGGACGAGCTGAACAAAACACCCTGGCTCCCCGAAGGCAGCTTGCAACAGCTTGTCACGCGAACCAACCAAGAAGGGCAGCTGCTGCTGGTTTTGCGCGTCACCGGTGATTTGCCCTCGGATGGAAGCGCCTTGCTTGAAGCGCTTCAACTGAAAGTGCCCAGCCTTCAATCAATGGTGTTTACCAACCAGGGTGCCTTTGATGAAGACAGCCTCAACACCGGAAGGTACATCGAATCTGGGCAAAGCAGCCTGGAAGAAACCATCCTGGGCCTGCGCTTCCAGCTGTCCCCCTTCTCGTTTCTGCAAGTCAACCACGCGATGGCGGAGAAACTGTATGACTATGCCCTTGCGCAGGCGCTTCCCGCCAAGGACGGCACACTCATTGACATTTACTCCGGCGTTGGTACCATGAGTTTGATCGCCGCACAGCGCTGCAAGCAGGTATATGGCCTGGAGTTGTTTTCCTCCTCAATCTTTGACGCCAAGGCAAACGCAGCGCTCAACCAGATTGACAACGCCCATTTTGTTGAAGGCCCCGCTGAAATAACCCTGCCCACCCTCCTGGCTGCTGGTATTCAAGCCGACTGTGTTTTGCTGGACCCGCCCCGGAAAGGCGCCCATGCCGCCGTGCTTAATGCCATCATCAAAGCAAAGCCCGAGCGCATCGTGTACATCAGCTGCAACCCGGCCAGCCAGGCCAGGGATGCCGCGGTGATTTTGCAAGGCGGCTATGCGATTGAAGCCTGCCAAGCCTTTGATATGTTCTGCCAGACGGCGGAAGTTGAAAATGTCATCACTTTTATAAGGAGCAACCCATGAACAAAGCATTGGACCGTTTTTTGCGCTTCACTTCCATAGACACCACCAGTGACGAGAACGCCGCTGGCACTCCCAGTTCCAAGGGCCAGTGGCAACTGGCCGAAATCCTGAAAAATGAGCTGCAGGAAATGCGCGTTGAGCAGGTCACCCTAGACGAAAACTGTTATGTCTATGGCAAGATCCCGGCCAACGCGGAGAACCAGCCGGTCATTGCCCTCATTGCCCATTTAGATACTGCCGACGCTGTACCCGGGCGTGTGTTCAAACCCCGTGTCGCGCATTTCAACGGTGAAGACCTTGTCCTCAACCCCTCATTGGGCATCAAGTTGTCCAAAGATGAATTTCCTGTACTTGATGACTACATCGGCCAGGACCTGGTGGTCACGGACGGCACCACGGTGCTGGGCGCGGATGACAAGGCGGGCATCGTGGAAATTCTGTCCGCGGCGGACATCCTGCTTGCGAACCCGGACATCAAACACGGCGATGTCTGGCTGGTGTTCACGCCGGATGAAGAGATCGGCAGCGGCGCGGAGCTGCTCAAGCTTGACTTCATCAAGGCGGACTTTGGCTACACTGTGGATGGCGGCGCCTTGAATGAGATTGAGTATGAAAACTTCAACGCCGCCTCCGCCAGGGTTACCATCAAAGGCCGCAATGTCCACCCCGGCTATGCCAAGGGCATGATGATCAACGCCGCCAAGCTGGCGATGCAGTACCATCACTTGCTGCCCAAGGAGCAAACCCCGGAGGAGACCGAGCATTACCAGGGCTTCTTCCACCTGCGCAACATCCAGGGCAACGAGGAGAACGCAGTGATGGACTACCTCATCCGCGACCATGACGCCAGGCTGTTTGATGAGAAGAAGCGTGTCATGCAACAAGCCGCTGAAACACTGAACAAGCAGTATGGCGCGGGCACGGTGGAGCTGAACATCGTGGACAGCTACCGCAACATGGTGGAGATGGTTCAAAAGGTTCCCCATGTGATTGAGCGCGCCGAGAAAGCCATCCGCGCTTGCGGCATGGAGCCGGTGGCCAAGCCCATCCGCGGCGGCACCGACGGCGCCCGCTTGTCCTTCCGCGGCCTGCCCTGCCCCAACCTGGGCACCGGCGGCATCAACTGGCACAGTGTGTATGAGTTTCTTCCTGTCAACGCGCTGAATCAAATGGCAGAGGTGCTGGTCGAAATTGTCAGATTCTAAACTGTTCACGCCAAAATCCATCAGAAAGCTGCTCATCCCCCTGATCATTGAGCAGCTGATGATTGTTTTGGTTGGCCTGTTTGACACAATGCTGCTGTCAGGCATCAGCGAGTCCGCGCTTGCGGCCTTCTCCCTGGTGGACAGCATCAACCAGTTGCTGACCCAGCTTTTCCTTGCCATTGGGGCGGGCGGCTCCATCATCGCTGCCCAATACATCGGCAGCCGTGACCGGAAGGGCGCTGAAAACACCGCCACCCAGTCCGCCTACATGGTCTTGCTGATTTCCATCATCATCGCGCTGCCGGTGATGTTGCTCAACGGCCCCATCCTCCACTTGCTCTATCCCATAATCAACGACAACATCCGCGCCTACGCGCAGCAATACCTGCTCCTTTCCGCCCTTTCCTACCCCTTCCTGGCGCTGTACAACAGCGGCATCAGCATGCTGTACGCCCAGGGCTTGAGCAAGCTGTCCATGGCCACCTCCATTGTGATGAACATCACAAAGATTCTGCTCAATTTCCTGTTCATCCGGGTGTTCCACATGGGCATCCAGGGCGCCGGCCTGGCCACCATCCTGTCCCGCCTGGTGGGTGCTGTCATGGTCACCTGCTTCTTAATGGACCAGCATGCCCCCATCCACTACACCAGGCCGCTCAAGCCGCGCTTTTTGCCTGAAACCAACAGGCGCATCCTGACCGTCGCCCTGCCCAGCGGCCTGGAGAACATCATCTTTTTAACCAGCAAGCTGGTCATCGGCATGATGATTGCTGGCTACACCGGCGCGATGATCGCCGCCAATGCCGCCTCCAACACCATTTCCACCTACATCAGCATCCCGGCAAACGCCATTAACCTGGCCACCATCACCATCGTCAGCCAGTGCATTGGCGCCGGGCGCCCGGAGGAGGCCAAAAAAGCCACCAAGTCCTTGCAGGCTGCCACCATTGCTTCCTTAGTGGTGACCTGCGCCCTGGTGGCCATCTTCATCGACCCGATGATTACAATGCTGAACCTAAGCCCGGAAGCCTACGCGCATACAAAGGAAATCATCTATATCTACTGCGGCGTGTCAATTTTCTTCTGGGCGCCGGCCTTCGGCCTGCCCAACAGCCTGCGCGCAGCGGGCGACAACCGCTTTGTGATGTATGCCGCGGTGTTCTCCGTGGTCATGATACGCGCCCTAGGCTCCTACATCCTGGGCAACCTCCTGGGCTTGCAGGTGCAGGGCATCTGGTACGCCATGTATCTGGACTGGGTCGTGCGCTCCGCCTTCTTCCTGTGGCGCTTCAGGAGCGGGAAGTGGCTGCGGCACCGCCTGGTTTAGCCCACAATGATCTGATTGAGGTCGCGGTTGAGGTTGGTGGTTGAGTTCCCCACCAGCCCCACCAACAGATAGCTTTCATCCATAGCGTTATACTGCAAATCGTTTAAAAACCTGAAGTTTTCCACCTTGCCGGTGGAGTTGACGTGCATCCGCGGACCGGTGCAGCGGTGCAGAATGCTGCCGATGTAGATGTGCTGCGGGTCCTTGTAGGTGATGGGCATGTCCTGCGCGATCATATCACTCACCTTGGCCAAAACCTGCGGGATGTCGATGCTGACCACACGGTCAAAGCGCAGGAAAAAGCCGCGGCGCACATCCCCATGGGTGTATTTGCCAACATTGTGATCCATCAGCACATGCTCAGTCAAGTCCTCCGCGGTGTGGGCCATGCGGCGGTATTTGATGGAGGAAAACACGGTCTTGGCGATGTCATCGGGCTCCGGGCCAAACACCGTAGGCCGGGACACGATAATCTCATCCCCGATGCCAATCAATAAGGCGGCGTTGAAATTGAGCAGGGGATAAATCAACTCAAAATGCTCAATCACCACGCGCTTGCCTTTTTCAAGGGCAATCAGAACGGCCTCCGCCAACTGGGGCAGCTGGGTAAAGGCGGATTCAAAGCGCACGTCCATGTGATAGGTGTGGGCCTGGTAAAACCCGCTGTCGTCAATGTCCAGCAGCGGCAGGGGGCGCACGTTGACGCCGTTGTCGTCATTGGTCAGCTCCAGCCCCGGGAACATACCGCGAATCAGCAGGCTCTTCCCGCTGCCGGCGTCGCCGATGATGCCGATGAGTTTATCAAAGGCTGTCAGGTGCCGCTGGGCGATGTCGCGGCCAATCTGCATCATGCGGGCATAGCCGCGCGGGGCAAAGTAGACGCTGTATAGCGGTTCCTGGCTGATGAGCTGGCTCACACTGGGCTCCTTCTCACGGCAGGTCCACCATGATGTCCAGCAAGGGGGCATGCTGCTGCGCGCCGTAGACATCGGTCTCCCCCAGGTCGCCTGAGCACAGGGGGCGGACGATGGTGACCTTGATGGCGTTGGCCGGGTCAAAGTGCACGATGCTGATGATCTGGTCTGGGGTAATCTGGTAGAGCTTGCAGATCAATTCCTCGTTGATGACCTTGTGTTCGCTGACATAGCGGTAGTTTTCAAGGGAATTGAACATCAAGTCCAGCGTCAGTTCATAAGGCCCGCTGTTCTTGCTGCGGATGATGTTGGTCAATTCCGTGATGTTTTTTTTCATTTCCCGGACACCTCCTCAAGCACCATCGGGAACATCAGGCAGGGGTCTTCCACTTCCATGACGTGGTAGAGGCTGAAGACAAACACTTCCCCGGCATGGAAATCACTGGGCGAATACGGGAAAGCCAGGTTGCCGGCGGTGGCCCGGCGGCCTGTGTAGCCATAGTGCAGCATGGTGGAGCGGGCGGCGGCGCAGATGGTGTCCGCGTGCGCCTGGCTGTCTGACACCGCCTCGATGATGATGCCTATCTCATGCCCTTCCACCTGGTTTTTGGGTTCCAGGCTGCCCATCACGCCGTTTCGGCCATAGATGGTAAAGAGCAGGTCATACTCAAAGCCGCGGTTTTTGAAGTTGTCCTTCACGCGCTCCTTAACGCCGTCGATGATTTCATCAATTTGATTGATCAGAATGGGGTCCCGCGCGCCGGCGATGGACACCGTGCGGTAGCCAATGCGCCTGCTACCTTCCAGCTTGATGGTGTAGGCTGGGGATTTGATGAAACGGCTGCCGCTGACCCTGGCGATGCTGTCGGTGACCTGCTCAAACTTTGTTTCCCGCAAGTCCAGGTGGCCGCCGGGGCCGGGCAGGATGTAGGGGTTGGTTTTTTCGTACAGGGTGTGCGCGGCCACGGACAGCTGGCTGCACTTCCTGATCGGGTTTAGCGGTTCCAGGTCGAAATGGTCATGGCGAAGGTAGCCAAACATGCAGTCAGAGCCGGAACCCGGGGTGGCCGCAATGGAGGCGCACTCCAGGATCTTGCCCATGTGCACCGCCAGGCCCTGGTCAAAGCCAGCGCGCACCGCGGGGGCCGCAAAGACCGCCGGGTCGTAGCAGCGGCCGGTTAGCACTACCTGGGCGCCCGCGTCCAATGCCTTGATGATGGGCTCAATGCCCATCTGGGCTACCACACTGATGGTTTCTTCCAGCACATCATCCGTCAGTTCCGGCGCCGGGCTCAATGGCTTGACCCTGCCTTCTTGGAGCGCTTCTTTCACAGCGTCCTTGGGGATTTCCGCATGGATGACCGCCATTTTAAAGGACAGGTTCTGCTCCCTGGCAATCTCCAGGATGATCTGCCGGTTCCACTCCAGGTGCCTGTCCCCTCCGCTGCCGCCGGCAGTGCCAATCACGATGGGAATGCCCTTGGGCACCCCTGCTTGCAGCATCAGTTCCAGGTCGCGCTTGACCGCGTCCCGGTCGGTGAAAGAGACGCCGGCCCCCAGGTAGTAGGGACCCGGGTCTGTCGACCCGGCATCCACGGCGATCAGGTGTGGGTTTCTTTCCATCCCGGCTTCAAAGGAAGCGACGGGAAAGCCATATCCCAAAATTGCAGTGGTTGATAAAACGCGGAATTCATCCATGGGAAATCCTCCAAGCGCGAATTAGCGCTGTGTTCCGATGCCGGCCTTGCGCAGGGCGATGATGCGCTGCATCTCATTAAAGCAAATCATGTAGGCCTCATCAACGCCCATGCCCGGCTTGGCCAGGATCTGTTCGGCGTTGGTGGCCATGGCGCAGTGGATGCACACCTGGGTGGAGCGGTCTGTTTCATTGCAGGTACCGCCCTGGTAGGCGCCGATGCCCTTTTGTTCACAGTAGAGCACGGCTTCCACGGTGTTGTGGATGGAGCCCAGGTCGGGGGTTTTGATCTGAATCATGTGCCCGGCCTTGTTGTCCGCAAAGAGGATGACGTCCTCCAGCGTGTTGCACCATTCATCAGCGACCAGCTCCACCTTGATGTTGCGGCGGTCCACTTCCTCGCGCAAGCCCCGCAGGTCCCTCATCTGGGACTGGGTGCTGTCAGAGTCCATCGGGCCTTCAATGCGCAGGTGGAAGGGATGGGCAACCTTCTCCAGTTCCTCAAGGTAGTCCGCCATGCCCACGTAGTTATCCGCGCCAAAAATCTGGCCGATGGTGCCATAGCAGTCCAGGTGGATGATGGGGTGATAGCCCTCATATGGCGGATAGTCCTTGATGCGCTGGGTCAGCCATTTGACATAGGCCATCAGGTTTTCACCCTTTTGTCCGGTCTTGGCAACGGAGTTGAACAGGCCATGCGGCAAAACCGGCGCGCCCTTCATGATCATCTTGTCCGCGTTGCTGTAGCGGTCATCACCGGATTGGGTGAAGATGGGCAGGGTCTTTTCAGACACCTTGGTGCCATATTCCTTGGCGATCTGGTCGCACATGTTGAGGCCATTGGCCTTGGCCACAGCGTCCAGAATGGCCTGGGAGACGCCATAGCGGATGGCGGTGTGCAGCTTCCTGCCATTCGCGTCTTTGAGGTGTTCAATCTCTGTCGCCAGGCGCTTGAAGCTGTCCGCTTCCTGGCCCACCAGGTGCGAAGCGACCTCATTTTCAATCAAGGGGATGAAGGTTTCCGCCAGAAACAAGGGGTCACGTCCGCCGGCGCCGGAATACTGCACCGCCGCGCAATCACCCCAGCCAATCTGGCCGTTTTCCAGCGTGATCATCACAGAGATGGATTCGCCGGCCTGCCTGATTCTGGAAAATCCCGGTGTCACCGGTTCCCCGATGTACATCGCGCCATCAGACTGCGCTCCGGCCTTGATGGCCTTCTGGTCATCAAAGTAGAAACCCGTCAGACCCTTGGAACAGACAACATTGGTAATTTTCATGGGCTACCTTCTTTCTATCAATGAGGCCTGCCAACCAGGCGGCCTTTAGAGATCGCATAGATGTCATCAATCACCATCTGGAAGGATACGCCGCGGTTTTCGGCGTCCGCGCGCTGCTTGATCATCTTTTGATGGAAGGCTATCAGCTTCTCGTTGAAGGGCAGCTTGCCCGCGTCCAGCAGGCGCACGGCGCCGTAGTTGTCACGCGCGGGCATGATCTTGCCGGCGTTGTAGCGGCTGGGCGCGAAGGGCACGTCAATCACCCCGGCTTCAAAGGCGCGCACGGTGCCAAGGGTGATGTCGCCATCCCCCAGCTCCAGCGTGCGTTCCAGGATACAATCTGTTTCTTCCTGGATGATAGCCATCTCCTGTTCCAGGCGCTCGCCGTCGGCCAGGGCCTGGTCGCCCAGCATCATGATGACCTGCTTGGTGGCGCGAAGGCCGGCGGCATTGGCTTCCTTGGTGGGCACACCCATGGCCTCATGCGGTGTTTTGACAATCACTTTGGTGGCATTGGCCAGGGCGGCCACAGCGCTGCCCCAGCAGATCACCGCGAAGGCCTTGGCTTCATCCGCCGGGAAACCGCCCATCCATTGGTGCAGCACGGTGCTGACCACCACATCCTCATAGCCAAAGCGCTTCAAGTAGACTTTGGTCTGTTTTTCCAGGGCGCGGATGGCGGCGACGTCCTGGATGAGGTTGCCGCACTGGCCGTAGCCCACCGTGACGTTCTTGACGCCTTGCTCCGCGGCCAGCAGCGCTTCGATGATGGCGACGGAGTTGGAGACACTGGGCGGCACCAGGGTGCCCGTCAGCGGACCAAAAGGCTCGCGGTTGATGCTGATGCCCTTTTCTTCGTACAGGCCAATCAGCCTGTCGCAGTACTGCCAGAAGAACAAGGTGTCCTGCATGGATGCGTTTTTGGCATAGGGAATGTTGTAGGAAATGCCGCCGCCTTCATAGCTTGTAAAACCGCCGGCCATGGTAATTTCGCACAGCAGCCGGGCATCCGGCGTGCCATGGCGCACCTGGACCGGCGCTTTGAGCGCGCTGGTCACCATCCTGCAGCCGTTGACCCCGTGGTTGACCGCCGGGAAGCCGTTGAGCATGGCCTTGCCAGAAACCTTGGATTCCTCAATGCCCCGCTGCGCGTCCTCATAGCGGTTCAGACGGGTATAGCTGTCGATGGTGGTGGGCAGCAAGTCCGCCTCGCCGTCTTGCTCCAGGTGGCTGAGCAGGGCGATGTGCTCATTGATGAGCGGCACCCCTGCCCGCGGCTGGATCAAGGTCTTTTTGGCGGCGATGGCCTCGTTGAGCTTGTTCACAAAGCGCTTCTGCGCGGGGATGGCCTTTTGGTAAGCAAAGGCTTCCTCAAGGTCCACCTCAGCGCCTGTAGGCCAGCTGGCCAGCACCGCCTGGCGCTGGGCCATGAAGAAATCCAGATCCCATTTCTTATTTGACAGCTGCATCTTCTTCTTCCCTTCCAAAAATATCCAACATAATCTTCATTGCTGTTTCGCTTTCCCGCTGCGCCAGCAAGCCCATCGCGGACAGGATGTAGCGCTTGTCCACCGTCACCTGTGTCTCTCTTGGCACCAGGCACATCATGTCAGGCAAGGACAGCGCCTGTTTGATGATTTCATCCGGCGCCTTCGCGTACACCAGCGCGCCGCCTGTCACCAGCAAGCGCTTGACCTGGGTCAGGTCCTTGCCGGTTTGCTGGTAAACCGGGCCGACAGGTGTATACACCTGTTCCAGCGTTCCGGCATGGCGGGATAACGCGATGGAAACCGCGGCGGCCGCCAGGGCCTTGTCAACTTGCTTCTCCTGCTCATTGGCTGGCAGCAAGGCCGGGTTTTCACAAAACGCCCGAACAATCGCTAGCATGGTGTCCACGGGCAGGCCGCACAAGCTGGCAAGCGCTTCACTGCCAAAAGCATCCAGGATGCCCTCGGCATTGTAACGCATGCCCAGGTCGCCTTCCACAGTGCGCTTTACCATGGGCTCTGGCAGGCCGCGCAGCACGGTGGTGGGATTCACCGGATAGCCTTTCGCGATGGAGTAAATGTCTGTGGTCGCGCCGCCCAGGTCCACCGCGATCAAATCCCCCAGGCCTTTCGTTTTCTTGGTGCCCCGGGACAGCAGGGTCAAAGCCTCAAGCACCGCGGAGGGGGTTGGCATCAGGATGCCGTCCAGCATGGCGTTTGCCTTGTTCAGCCCTTTGGCCAGGATGATGCGGTCCAGAAAGATGCTCCGGATGACTTCTGCGACCGGCTCGATGTTCAACCGGTTCATTTCCGGCATCACATTGGGCGCGGTGTGCACCGCGTGGCTGCTGCCAATAAAGGCGGCTGCGCACGCATCCTGCGCGTTGCGGTTGCCCGCGATGACGACCGGGAAGTCCCCGTGAGTTTTGGCCAGGGTATGCGCGTTGGCGGTGATGACCTCGCTGTTGCCGCCGTCAATGCCGCCGCACAGGAGCAGGATGTCCGGCTTGATGCGCTCAATCTCTTTGACATCCTCCGCGGTGAGCGTGTAGGCGAAGGTCTTGATCACCTTGGCGCCCGCGCCGAAGGCGG
>JAAYLK010000102.1 GCA_012521895.1 Clostridiales bacterium | reverse complement strand
TTAGGCTCCAGTAATGTCCATACGGAATCGCTCATATCGTGTCGGTGATAAGCAGCGGTCATCGCTTAGGTCCCCTTTCAGTGATGACACCATTATATCACAATTCTCGTGTAGACACTATCTAGCATAAACTCGAATAATTATTGCCTTAATCTACCAAAAGGAACTACGACATCTACTTTGTTGATGGTTTATCCCCAAATTTTCCCCCAATATGTTATCTTTGCAAATTCTATATTCACCACTTCTCTTCCACGCCCTTTTACATTCCCTCCTTCTCGGTTGACTGCATGGGGCCTTTTGGGTATCATAATCCCTGGTTGATACACAAGAAAAATAAACAAATGACTGTGAAAACCGGACAGTGAAGCAGCATGGGGAGGGTAACAAGGTGTCAAAACTCAAAGTGGCCTTTATCGGTGTGGGCAGCATCAGCGGCATCTACCTGGACAACCTGACAAAGGTGTTCAAGGATGTGGAGATAGCCGGCGTGTGTGACCTGATTCCGGAGCGCGCTGAAAATGCCAAACAAAAGTACAACCTTCCGCGCGTGTATGAAAACATGTTTGAGGCCTTCCAGGACCCGCAGGTGGACATCATTTTAAACCTCACCAGGCCCTACCAGCACTACGAGGTCACCCGCCTGGCGCTGGAGCATGGCAAGCATGTTTACACCGAAAAGCCCCTGGGCATCACCCTGGAAGAAGGCGACAAGCTGGTCACCCTGGCCAAGCAGCGCGGCTTGCTCATTGGTGGCGCGCCGGACACCTTCCTGGGCGCCGGCTTGCAGTCCTGCCGCAAATACATCGACGCCGGCCTCATTGGCGAGCCCATCGGCGCCGCGGCCTTCATGATCTGCCGCGGGCATGAGACCTGGCATCCGGATCCGGACTTTTACTACCAGCCCGGTGGCGGCCCGATGCTGGACATGGGCCCGTATTACATCACGGCGCTGGTCAGCCTCTTGGGGCCTGTCAGCAGCCTGGTGTCCGCCAGCAAGCGCACCTTCCCCACCCGCCTCATCACAAGCCAGCCCCACGCGGGCACGGTGGTCGATGTCAACACCGACACCTACATCGCCGGCACCCTGCAGTTTGAATCCGGCGCCATCGGCACCATCTTCACCACCTTTGATGTGTACTATCCGCATCAGGCGCGCTTTGAAATCTATGGCAGCGAGGGCACCCTGATCCTGCCCGACCCCAACTATTTCGGCGGCCCCATCCAAATCTTTCGTCCTGAGACCGGGAAGATGGAAGAACTGCCCCTGCTAATGGACTATGCGGAGAACTCCCGCGGCCTGGGCCTGGCGGACATGGCCAGCGCCATCCGTGGGGAGCGTGACGCGCGCGCCAACGTGCAGCAAATCCACCATGTGCTGGAGATTCTGACCGGCTTTGAGACCAGCGCCCGGGAAGGCAAATGGCTGGACTTGAAGACGGAGTACAAGCGCCCCGCGCCCATGAAGAAGGCCGCCCTGAAAGGTGTACTGGACTGATGAAGCAGACAGCAAGTCAAAACCCGGTATTGGTTGAGATCGACGGCCACAGCCTGACCCTTGCGCAAATTGTGCGGGTGGCGCGGCAGGGGGCCAAGGTTCAAATTGCTGAAACCGCGCTTCAAAACATGCGCACTTCGCGTGACACCGTGGAGCGCATTTTACAACGGGAAGCCCCTGTGTATGGCATCAACACCGGCTTTGGCTCCCTCAGCAGCGTCCGCATCTCCAATGAACAGACGGGACTTCTGCAAAAAAACCTCATCCTAAGCCACGCGGTGGGCTGTGGCCAGCCGCTGCCAACTGAAGTGGTCCGTGCCATGCTGCTGCTGCGCGCCAACGCGCTATGCCAGGGCTATTCCGGCATCCGCCCGGTCGTGGTGGAGACCCTGATCAGCATGCTAAACCGTGGCGTCCACCCCGTGGTACCCAGCAAGGGTTCCCTGGGGGCCTCCGGCGACCTGGCCCCGCTGTCGCACATGGCCATGGTGATGCTGGGGCATGGGGAAGCGGAAGTCCAGGGACAGATTCTGCCAGGCGCTGAAGCGATGGAGAAGGCTGGCCTGCCGCTGGTTTCCTTGCAGGCCAAGGAAGGGCTGGCGCTGATTAACGGCACCCAGCTGATGGGGGGCCTGGGCGCGCTGGCGCTTCAGGATGCCCTTGATTTGTGCAAGTTGGCAGACATCTCCGCCGCCATGACGCTGGAAGCCCTGCAGGGCCAGCTGGACGCCTTTGATGAGCGGGTTCACGCGGTGCGCCCGCACCAGGGCCAAAAGCTGGTGGCAAACAACATCCGTGCCTTGTGCGCAGACAGCGGCAACCTGGCCGCCTGCAAAGGCCAGCGTGTGCAGGACGCCTATTCCCTGCGCTGTGTGCCCCAGGTGCACGGGGCGGTGCGCGGGGCGGTGAAGCACGTTGAGGAGGTGCTGGGCACGGAGTTCAACGCCGTGACGGACAACCCCCTAATTTTTTCGGACGATGAAACGGTCATTTCCGGCGGCAACTTCCATGGGGAGCCGCTGGCCCTGGCCTTGGACTACCTGGGCATCGCGGTGGCGGAATTGGCCAACATTTCCGAGCGCCGCCTGGAGCGCCTGGTGAACCCCCAGCTGTCTGGCGGCCTGCCGCCCTTCCTGGCGCGGGATGCCGGGGTCAATTCCGGCATGATGATTGTCCAGTACACCGCTGCCTCCCTGGTGTCGGAAAACAAGGTGCTGGCCCACCCGGCCAGCGTGGATTCCATTCCCTCCTCCGCAAACCAGGAGGACCATGTGTCCATGGGCGCCACCGCGGCGCGCAAGCTGCGCCAGATTGTCGAAAACACCCAGTCCGTCCTGTCGCTGGAGCTAATGGCGTCCGCCCAGGCGCTGGATTTGCGCGGCTGTGAGCCCTCCCCGGTCATCCGCGCGGTGCTGGACCGCATCCGCAAAAAAGTCCCCGCCCTCCAGGAGGACAGGGAGCTTCGCTTTGATGTGAATGCCATGCATGATTTGGTGCGCTCTGGGGAACTGACCCAATTGGTAATGAATCACCGGCCGGCTTTTCAATAGCCGCCCTTCACCAATTCACCCTTCTTGATCACAGCCTGGGCCAGGTTGCTGCCAAAGCGGTAGCACAGGTCGTCCAGGCTGTTTGCCTGCCACAGCACCAGGTCGGCCTGTTTGCCAATCTCCACGCTGCCGATGCTGTCCGCGCGGTGGATGGCGTTTGCGGCGTTGAGGGTGACTGCGGTCAGGATTTCCTCCGGGGTCATTTTATACTGCCAGGAGGCCAGGTTGATGCAAAACTGCAGGGAGAAGGAGGGGCAGCTGCCCGGGTTGAAGTCGCTGGCGATGGCGACAGGCACCCCGGCAGCAATCAAATCCCGCGCGCGGGCATAGGGCTTGTTGAGGTAAAACGAGGTGGCGGGCAGCAGGCAGGCGGTGACCCCGCCTTTTTTCAAGGCCTTGATGCCGCTGTCTCGCATGGCAATCAGGTGCTCCGCGGAGGCGGTGCCTATTTCCCCGGCCAGCTCGCTGCCGCCGATGGCGTCGATCTCGTCCGCGTGGATTTTGCTGTGCAGGCCATGGCGCTGCCCGGCCAGTAGAATTTCCCTGGCTTCTTCCGCGGTGAAGACACCGCTTTCACAGAAGACGTCACAAAATTCCGCCAATCCTTGCTCACTGACCGCCGGGATGATTTCACTAATCACGAGGTCAATGAAGCCCCGGCGGTTGTCTTTGTACTCCGGGGGCAGGGCATGAGCCGCCATCAGGGTGAAGACCAGGTCGATGGGGTGTTCCTCATTCAAGGCGCGCGCGGCGCGCAGCTGTTTGAGCTCGGTCTCCAGGTCCAGGCCGTAGCCGCTCTTGGCTTCCACGGTGGTGGTGCCCATGGCAAGCATCCCGTCCAGCGCCAGCCTGGCCTGGGCTTTCAACGCTTCTTCGGTGGCGTTTCGGGTCTTGGTGACGGTGTTGAGGATACCGCCGCCCTGGGCCAGAATCTCCAGGTAGGGGACGCCGACCAGCTTCAATTGCAGTTCATGCGCGCGCCAGCCGGCGAACACCAGGTGGGTGTGCGCGTCCACCAGGCCCGGGGTGACCAGGCAACCCTTGGCGTCCACCACCCGATAATCCGCCAATATGCTGTGCTCCTGCTGTCTTTCAAGGACGGCGGTAATGCGGCCATTCTCCAAAAGCACACAGGCATTCTCAATTTTTTGAACCTCGCCCTGCTGCGCGCCGGCTCTGGCGCTGTTCCCGGTCGGCGTTGCCAGCAGGCCGATGTTGACGATAGCCAGTTTGCCGTTCGCCTGGCTCATGAGAACAGCCCCTTCAAGGCATCCAGGTCCGCTTCATGCGGCAGGGTGATGTGGTTGCTGCCGGGGAACAAGCCGTTGTACTCCCGGCTGGTGGACACCGCATTGCCGTTGCGGGCCCAGCTTCTGCGGGCGACGCCCACCATCACGTCAAAGGGCATGGCGCTTTTTAAAATCTCATCCACGCGCTTAGAGCCGTCCAGCACCATGCCAAACCCGCCGTTAATGGATTTGCCGATGCCCACGCCGCCGCCGTTGTGCAGGGCGACCATGCTCATCCCGCGGGCCGCGTTGCCCGCGAAGCACTGGGTGGCCATCTCCGCCATGATGTTGGAGCCGTCTTTGATGTTGCTGGTCTCCCGGAAGGGGGAGTCGGTGCCGCCGGTGTCATGGTGGTCTCGCCCCAGCATCACCGGGCCAATCAAGCCGTCCCGCACCATGCTGTTGAACTTCAGGGCGATGGTCATGCGCCCGATGGCATCCTGGTAGAGGATGCGGCACTGGGTGCCCACCACCAGCTTGTTCTTTTGCGCGTCGCGCACCCAGACCCAGTTGTCACGGTCCTGGTAGCGCCTGGTGGGGTCGATGCAGTCCATGGCCGCCTGGTCGGTTTTTTGCAAATCTTCAGCACTGCCGCTTAAGCAGCACCAGCGGAAGGGGCCATAGCCGTAGTCAAACAGTTCGGGCCCCAGAATGTCCTCCACATAGCTGGGGAAGATGAAGCCGTCCAGGTCGTTTTGCCCGTTTTTGCAGACAGTCGGGATGCCGCTGTCGAAAATGGCCTTGAGGAAACTGTTGCCATAGTCAAAAAAGTAGGTGCCCTTTTTGCTTAAGTTTTGAATCAAAGCAAAGTGCTTGCCCAGGCTCTTGTCAACCGCCTTGCGGAAGCCCTCCGGATCCTGCGCCAGCATCCGGGTGCGCTCCGCGAAATCCATGCCCTGGGGGCAATAGCCGCCTTCATACACCGCGTGGCAGCTGGTCTGGTCCGACAGCAGGTCGATGTGGATGTTGTGCTCGTCCATGTACGCAAGCAAATCAATGATGTTGCCATGATAGGCGATGGCGCAAGCCTCGCCTTTCTCCTTGCAAGCCAGGGCGGCGTCCACCGCGTCCTTTTCTGTGGTGTGCACGGCAGTGACCCAGCCCTGGTTATGCCGGGTCTTGATGCGGGACAGGTCCACCTCCGCGATGATGGAGGCTGCCCCCGCGATGACAGCGGCTTTGCCCTGGGCGCCGCTCATGCCGCCCAGGCCCGAGGACACAAAGAGCTTGCCGGACAGGTCTTTGTCCAGCGGCACGCCCAGCTTGAGCCGCGCCGCGCCCAGCAGGGTGTTGTAGGTGCCGTGCACGATGCCCTGGGGGCCGATGTACATCATGCCGCCGGCCGTCATCTGGCCGTAGTTGGCGACGCCCAGGGCGGCCGCGCGGGCGAACTGCGCCTGGTTGTCAAACTGGCCGATCATGAGCCCGTTGGTGATCATCACCCGCGGCGCGTGCTCGTGGGATTGAAACAGCCCCAAAGGATGCCCGGACATGATCACCAGGGTTTGTTCCCTGGTCAAATGCTGCAGGTAGTGTTGAATCAGCCGGTACTGCATCCAGTTCTGGCAGACCTGGCCGGTTTCCCCATAGGTGACCAGCTCATAGGGGTAGAGGGCCACCTCAAAATCCAGGTTGTTGTCCATCATCACCTGGATGGCCTTGCCCTCCACGCACTGCCCCTGGTATTCCTCAATGGGCTTGCCTTTGATTGCGCCATGGGGGCGGAAGCGATAGCCATAGATGCGGCCATGGGTTGTAAGCTCCTCCATGAACTCCCTGGCCATCACCTGGTGGTGCTGACGGGGGAGGTAGCGCAGGGCGTTGAGCACGGCCTGCTCTTTGTCCTTTTGGCTCAAGTGCGCCTCACGCCTGGGCGCGCGGCGGATGCCCTCCGCAAAGGCACCCGGCTGGGGCAGGGTGTCAAACAGATGCGCGATGTTCAAGGTTGCCATTGCTTCCTCCTTAGCGTGCGTGCAGGATCCGGCTGGCTTCCTGTTCAATGGCGTTGGCTTGCGCTTCCAATTGGTCGCACTGGCTCATCATGTCCGCCTTAAAATCCTCGTCCTTGATGCCGCCCAAATTGATGCGCACATTGTGCGTAGCGCCCAGCACCGAGGCGCGGCCCAGCAAGGCGCCCACCATGCCGTCAGACGCCGTGTTGATGTTGCCCAGCTCCACGGCGGTCTTCGCCATTTTCAAGGCCTCCAGGCATTTGTAGGCCACCTTCAGCGGCACCTGGCAGGCGCCCTTCAAGGCGTCCTGCATGGCCTGTGAGCGGGCGGCTTTCTCTTCATCCGTATTTTTGGGCAGGCCCAGCGCTTCCATGTAGGCATTGAAAGATTCGCTGTCCTTCTGAATGTCCGTCAGCAATTCCAGCCGCAGGGCTTCCGCCTGCTGATTAATCTGCGCCATCTGCTCATTGAGATGCTCATAACCTTTTTTATTGGTGGTCAATTTGGCCACCATGGCGCACAGCGCGGCTGAATAGGCGCCCGCCATGGCCGAAATGCTGCCGCCGCCGGGTGCGGGGGAATTGGATGCGGTCAGGTCGCACAACCCTGTGACAGTCATGTCCTTCATGTTGGTGTCAAACATCTTACAGCCTCATTTCCAGCACCTGGTCAAAGGAGAACTGCTCCATTTTCAGGTAGTATTCCGCGCTGTCCACCAGCGCCTTGACGGGGGTCAGGCCGATTAGCTCGCTGCCGGCGATGCTGACGCCGTAGCGCCTGGCCTCGGACTTCACCATTTCAAACACCCGGTAGACGCTGGTCTGGGTGTAGTCGGTCAGGTTCATGGACACCTGGGCCAGGTTCCTGTCCTCCAGCATCACGCCCATGGCCTTGACGTATCGCAGCCCGCCGCCGGAGTGGCGCACCACCTTGGCGATGGCCTTGGCGATGTTCAAATCCGGGGTGTTCAGGTTGACGTTGAAGGCGATCAGCGGCATGCGCGCGCCTACAGCAGTGACGCCGCCGGAGGGGTGGATGGTTTGCGGGCCGAAGTCCGGCACCCAGTCCTCGCCCTTCATTTTCTCCGCCATGCCCTCAAACTCGCCCCGGCGGATGTCGCTTAAGTTTTCGCGGTTGGGGCGGCTGGCGGAACGCTCATACAAAAAGACCGGCTGGCCCATCTGCCCCAGCGCCTCGCCCACTTCCCTGGCAACCTTGTCCGCGTCCTTCAGGTCGCAGCCCTTGATGGGGATGAAGGGGATGACGTCCACACAGCCCATGCGCGGGTGCTGGCCTTTGTGCTTCCTTAAATCAATCAGGTCAAGCGCGGCTTTGGCGGAGGCAATCACCGCGTCACGCAAGGAGCCAGGCTCGCCAATGACGGTGAACACGCTGCGGTTGTGGTCCTTGTCGGAGGAATAGTCCAGCAGCTTCACGCCTTCCTTGCCACGAAAGCAATCCGCTATCTGTTCAACAATGGCCAGGTCCCTGCCCTCTGAAAAATTGGGTACGGTTTCCAAAATGATGTTCATAAGCCACCTTCCTATTCATTCTGCATACTATTCTACCTGAAAGGACAAGTGATGTCACGGGCCGGACTGGATACATTGCGGCGGAGAGGAAAACAAAAAACCTTCACATGCCGGCGTTGTGCACACAAGCGATGTGAAGGGGGAAGACCCGGCTTGGGGGCTTAAGATCAGGGAAGGCTCTCCATCAGCTCCAGGGCTTTTTCCGCCGCGCTGGCGGCGTCCGCCGTGTAGGCGTCCGCGCCGATTTCCTTGCGGAACTCGTCTGTCACCGGGGCGCCGCCCACCATGATTTTCACTTTCTCCCTGATGCCGGCGCCTTTGGCCGCGTCCACCACCTGTTTCATGGCGGACATGGTCGTGGTCAGCAGGGCGGACAGGCAGATGATGCCGCAATCTTTTTCCATGGCGGTCTGAACAAAGGTTTCAGGCGCGACATCCGTGCCCAGGTCGATAACCTCAAAGCCCTTGCCTTCCAGCATCATCTTCACAAGGTTCTTGCCGATGTCGTGCAGGTCTCCCTGCACGGTGCCAATGCACACGCGGCCTTTGGATTCAACGCCGGACTGCTCATAATAGGGCTTGAGCAGTTCCATGCCCTTGTTCATCGCGCGCGCGGCGATGAGCACTTCAGGCACAAAGACCTCATTGTTTTTGAATTTCGCGCCCACGATGCTCATGCCGTGGAGCAGGCCCTGTTCCAGGATGTCCTTCACCGGCACCTGCTGGTCCAGCGCCTGCTGAACCAATTCCTGCACCACCTTGGCCTTGCCGATTTGCAGTTGGGAAGAGATGTCTGACAGTAGTTGCATGGTGTCTCCTTTAACGTTCTTTTCTTCGTCCGTAGTTTTGAATCACCTGCATCACCAGGCGCATGCTATTCAGGCTGGAGCCGTTGTTGATGCTGCCGGCGGTGGCGATGTTGACGCCGTTGTACTTCAGGCCGTCTTCGCAGTCGCGCCTGACCTGGGCAATGATCTGCTCGCGGTCATTCCGCATGAAGTCCATGGGGTGCAGGCAGCCGTCGATTCTGGCGTTTGGCAGGTGCTTTCTGATGTCCGGCACCAGCACTGTGGGCCCAAAGTTGACGCCGTTTAGGTCCAAGCGGCCCAGGATGGGCAAGAGGTGGCCCATGGCGGAGTCGGAATGCTGGTAGCGCTTGTCCGTTTTGCCGGGGGAGTACACCTTGAATACATCCCGCAGCACCGGGTAGCCAAACAGCTCATACATGGCTGGGTTTAACAAACAGCAGTTGTCATCCGCGAAGCTGAAGCCGCGCGTCTCGTCCGCCGTGGTGCCGTGCTCCTCGTCCATGATGGCGGCGATGCCCAGGGTGACCTTGGTGATGGTGTCGGAAAAGCGCCGGGCCAGGTCCGGTTCATCCAGGATTAAAAAGAGCAGGTCTTCCGCGCCCATGATGGAGCAGGCCAGGGTGACCGGCCCGCGGATGTGGCGCATCAAGTCCGGTTTCAACCCAAAGCGCTCAAAGACGCGCTTTTTCTCCTGCTCCCAGTTCTTTGGCAGCAGGAAATCCCGCAGATCCAGTTTGTCAACGCGGTCCAGCAGGGCTTCCAGCTCTTGTTCGCCGTGCACGCTTTGGGTAAGCCATTCGGTCTCATTGTGGTAGATGTACTGCCCGCCAAAGACCTCGCCAATGCGCTTGACATAGGGCAGCTGGGCTTCAAGTGGCAGAAAATTCTCCTGCAGCAAGCGCTTGCCGACGATTCGCTCCGCCTTGTCGTTGTAGCGTTTGTTTAGTTCAATCCTGCGTTCCCGTTCTATGGGCATCCAGGGCGTGCCGGGTTCCTGAAGCTCATCAAACACGCATTCATCGCTCATCCGGATGCCAAGGGCAATCTGGGCTTCATCATTGAAGCAATTGTTTGTATGCGCTTTTTCTTCATCCTCCCAGAAGCGCTCAAGGTTCAGTTCCTTCAGTAGAATCACCTCCAAGTGTGGGTTGGTTCCTTGTCCAGGTTGTATCTTTTTGCTGGTTTCATTATGGTGAAGCGGTTTTCTTTTGTCAATCGCTATTGACTGAAAGTACAGGGGTTGATCGCGATTTTCCAACGCAAACAAAAATGTTCGTAAAATGTTAGAATTGATTTGTACATACTGGACTTTCATCTTTGGCTATGTTATTGTAGACATACTGTCGTTTTCGGTTCAATATTTATACGGTAAGCCTCGATGACTGCTTCGTTGAAAGGAACAAAGGATGGACAGAATCACTGCACGACAAAAAGCCAGGGAGCTGGTCGCCCAGATGACGCTGGAAGAAAAAGCGTCCCAGCTGCGCTATGACGCGCCTGCCATCAAGCGCCTTGGAATCCCGGCTTACAACTGGTGGTCGGAAGCCCTGCATGGCGTCGCCCGCGCGGGCACTGCCACTGTGTTTCCCCAGGCCATTGGCCTGGCATCCATGTTCGACCCTGATTTTCTCAAGGAGATCGCCCAGACAATCGCCATTGAAGGCCGTGCAAAGTACAACGAGGCAGCCGCGCTGGAGGACCGCGGCATCTACAAAGGCCTCACCTTCTGGTCACCCAATGTAAACATCTTCCGTGACCCGCGCTGGGGCAGGGGGCATGAAACCTACGGGGAGGACCCCTATCTGACAGCCTGCCTTGGCGTTGCCTTTGTCAAAGGCCTGCAGGGGGAGGGGGAGTACCTGACCTCGGCGGCCTGCGCCAAGCATTTTGCCGTCCACTCCGGACCTGAAGCCCTGCGGCATGAGTTTGACGCCCAGGTCAACCAGAAGGACCTGTGGGAGACCTACCTGCCCGCCTTTGAAGCCCTGGTGAAGGAGGCGGATGTGGAAGCGGTGATGGGCGCCTATAACCGCGTCAACGGCGAGCCCGCCTGCGGCAGCAAAACCCTGCTGGTAGACATCCTAAGGGAGCAATGGGGCTTTGGAGGCCATGTGGTCAGCGACTGCTGGGCCATCAAGGACTTCCATGAATTCCACAAGGTGACCGATACCTGGACGGAATCGGCGGCCTTGGCGCTGGAAAACGGCTGCGACCTCAACTGCGGCAGCACCTACCTCCACTTGCTCCTGGCCCACCAGGAAGGCAAAATCACGGAGGAACAGATTTCCCTGGCTTGTGAACGCCTGATGGCCACCCGTTACCGCCTGGGGCTGATGGATGACCAGTGCGCGTTTAACAAGTACACTCTGCTCGACAGCGATACCAAGCAAAACAACGAGCTGGCCTATCAGGCAGCGATTAAGTCCATGACGCTGCTGAAGAACGACGGCCTCTTGCCGCTGGATGTTAGCAAAGTCAAAACCATCGCGGTCATCGGCCCCAATGCCGATTGCCAGGCCGCGCTGGAGGGCAACTACTCCGGCCTGTCTTCCCGCTACATCACCTTTTTGGAAGGCTTGCGTGAAGAAACAAAGGGCAAGGCGCGCTTGCTGTATTCCCTGGGAAGCCAATTGTTTGTGGACCGCGACAGCCCCATTACCGAAAAGGACAACCGCCAGTCAGAAGCCGTTGCGATGGCGCAGCACGCTGATGTGGTCGTGATGTGCTTAGGGCTTGACGCCACCCTGGAAGGGGAGCAGTCGGATACCAGCAATGCCTTTGAAGCCGGTGACAAACCCAATTTGGAGCTGCCCGGGGCGCAAAAACGCTTGCTAGATGCGGTCATCAAAACGGGTAAGCCGGTCATCACTTTCATCGCCTCGGGCTCCGCGCTGCGCGTGGAGGAGGGCAATGCCATCCTGTGGGCAGGCTATCCCGGCCAGGCTGGCGGCCGCGCTTTGGCGGACATCCTCTTTGGCAAAGTTTCACCCTCCGGCAAGCTGCCGGTCACCTTCTATCATTCCGACAGCGACCTGCCTGATTTCAATGACTATGCCATGGCCGGCAGAACTTACCGCTACTTTGAGGGCAAGGCGCTGTACCCCTTTGGTTTCGGGCTGAGCTACACACAGTTTTCCTTTGAAAACGCTGTCTACAAGGATGGGATGGTTCAGGTTGAGGTGGAAAACACCGGCAGGATGGCCGGGGATGAAGTGGTGCAGGTCTATGTGGAAAACGTCCACAAAGATGCCCCCAAAAACCCGGTACTGTGCGCCTTCCAGCGCGTCAGCCTGCAAGCCGGGGAGCGTCAAATGGTCCGCCTGCCCATCCATGACAAGGCCTTTTCTGTCATCAACGACCTGGGCCAGTCCGTCGAGAACACCGGCGCGGTTACCCTGTATGTGTCCGGCCAGCAGCCGGATGAAGTCAGCGCGAAACTAACAGG
>JAAYLK010000101.1 GCA_012521895.1 Clostridiales bacterium | reverse complement strand
CGCGCTGCGCGCGCCCTTGAGCGCCTCGGCATCCTGTATTACGATGTGGCCAAGCCTAAGAAGGATTCCAGGTGCCAGGGAACGGTCTTTACTAACTCACATGTTGGTACAAAGACTGGGGGCAGACAAATTATTCCCAGCGCTTTGCCAAGTCGTGGATTTGCTTGGCCAGCTTGTCTTTCAGCTTGTTGGACAGCCCCTGGCTGGCGTTGACCAGGTTGGTCAGGCGGTTCAGGGCCTGCTGCAGGGCGGTGTTGCGCTTGTCAACCTTGGCCTGCTTCTGCCTGGCCTTGGCTTTTTTGGCCAGGGCGCGGTCCCCGGCCTGGTCGCGCGCGTCGCGTACCAGGTCCCAGCTGTCCCCGGAGTAGGGCACATAGGTCTGGTAGCCGCGCTCCTTGAGCAGGCCTTCAAAGGCCAGGGCCACCTCCTCCTCGCCATGGGTGATAAAGACGCGCTGGGGCTTGGGGTTAAAGGCCTGTGCCCAGTCCAGCAAGCCCTTCTGGTCGGCGTGGCCGGAGATGGCGCGCAGCATGCGGATCTGGGCGTTCACGTTGACAGTTTCATTGAACAAGCGCACGGTCTCGGCGCCGTCCACCAATTGCCTTCCCAGGGTGCCCACGCTCTGGTAACCTACAAACAGGATGGTGGCCTCGCGCTTCCACAGGTTGTGCTTTAGGTGGTGGCGGATGCGGCCGGCTTCGGCCATGCCGGAGGCCGAGATGATGACGCAGGGGCGTTTTTCGAAGTTGATCTGCTTGCTCTCGTCCGCGGTCACGCAGATTTTGAGGTCCGGGAAGCTGATGGGGTTGCGGCCTTCCCGCAGCAAGGCCTGCATCTCCTCGTCAAACACATGGGGCTCGGTCTCCATGAAGATGCGGGTGGCCTTGATGGCCAGCGGGCTGTCCATGTACACCGGGAAGCCGTCGTGTCCCTGCACCAGGCCGCGCTCCTTGATTTCGCGCAGGAAGTACAGCACTTCCTGGGAGCGGCCCACGGCAAAGGAGGGGATGACCACGTTGCCGCCCCGGTCGAAGGTGGTCTGCAGCACATCGGTGAAGTCCGCGATGTAGTCCGGGCGCTCGCCGTGCAGGCGGTCACCGTAGGTGGATTCCATCACCACAAAGTCCGCGTCCTGCAAATGCTGGGGGTCGTTGATGATGGGCTGGTTGATGTTGCCGATGTCGCCGGAAAACACCAGGGTCTTCTTGGTGTTGTCTGCGTCGTACAATTCCAGCGTCACGCTGGCGCTTCCCAGCAGGTGGCCGGCGTCGGTGAAGCTGAGCACGCAGCCGGGCAGGATTTCGCGCTTTTCACGGTAGGGCAGGGGGGCGAACAGCTTCAGCGCCGTCTCCGCGTCCTCCTGAGTGTAGATGGGCTCATAGGGCGGCTCGCCCGAGCGCTCCGCCTTGCGGTTGCGCCACTGGGCTTCCATCTCCTGGATGTGGGCGGAGTCGCGCAGCATGATGTCGCACAGCATGTGGGTGGCCGTTGTGGCGTGAATGGTGCCCCGGAAGCCCTGCTTGACCAGGGCCGGCACCATGCCGGAGTGGTCGATGTGGGCATGGGTCAATACCAGCGTGTCCACTTGCGCCGGGTTGATGGGCAGCTCATGGTTTTCGTAGGTGTCTTTTCCCTGCTCCATGCCGCAGTCAATCAGGACATGCTTGCCCTGCACGGTGACCAGGTAGGAAGAGCCTGTGACTTCTCGCGCCGCGCCCAGAAACATTACGTCCATGCTGTTCTCCTTTTGTCGTCAGTTACTGGAATATACCGCGTCCGGGGCCTTTTCAGCCTGTTCTGATTTTTCCGTGTACATCTGGTACAGCTGCCAGTACAGCCCGCGCTTCTTGAGCAGCTCCTGGTGGCTGCCGCTCTCCTCCAGCCCCTTGTCCGTCAGTACCCAGATGACATCGGCGTTGCGGATGGTGGTCAGGCGGTGGGCGATGGTCAGCGTGGTGCGGCCCTTGGCCAGCTCCTCCAGGGATTGCTGCACCAGCAGCTCGGATTCGTTGTCCAGGGCGCTGGTGGCCTCGTCCAGCAGCAGAATGGGCGGGTCCTTTAAGAACACCCGGGCGATGGACAGGCGCTGCTTCTGCCCGCCGGACAGCTTCACGCCGCGCTCGCCCACGTAGGTGTCATAGCCATTGGGCAAGGCTTCGATGAAGTCGTGCGCGCCCGCGCGCTTGGCGGCCTGTTGGACCGCTTCCAGGCTGGCGCCGGGCTTGCCGTAGACGATGTTGTCAAACACGGTGCCCGAGAACAAATAGACATCCTGCTGCACGGTGCCGATGTTGCCGCGCAGGGATTTGAGCGTGATGTCCCGCACGTCCTTGCCGTCAATCAGCACGCGGCCCTGCGTCACATCATAAAAGCGGGGGATGAGGTTGCACAATGTCGTTTTGCCCGAGCCGCTGGGGCCCACCAGGGCCACGTTCTGCCCGGCGGGCACAAAGAGCTGGACATCGTCCAGCACCTTGTCCAGGCTGTCGCCATATTGGAAGGTGACATGGTCCAGGGTGATTTCGCCCCGGATGTTTTCAATGTCCTTGGCGTCCTTGCTGTTCTTGATCTCCAGCGGCGCGTCCATGATTTCAAAGAAGCGCTCAATGCCGCTCAAGCCCCTCTGGTACTGCTCCATGAAGTCCACCAATCGGGTGACGGTGTTGAGCAGCAGGTTGACATACAAAAGATAGGAGGCGAACTCGCCGGGGCTTAGCTGCCCCTTGGCCAGGAAGTAGGCGCCGGCCACAATCACCAGCAGGTTCATCAGGCCGTTTAACAGCCGTGTGGTGGAATGGAAGGCGGCCATCACCCGGTACTGGATTTTCTTCAACTCCACAAAGGTTTGGTTGCCGCGCTCAAACTTCCGGCTCTCCAGCTCCTCATTGGCAAAGGACTGCACCACGCGCATGCCCAGCAGGCTGTCTTCCGCCTGGGCATTGATTTCGCCCACCTGATGTCTGGTGGCCTTGAAGGTGTCGCGCATCTTGCGGTTGAACAGCACGATGGAAATCAACATCAGCGGCAGGGATACAAAGATGATGACGGTCAGCGTCAGGTTCATCTGCGACAGCACCACAAAGGACACCACCAGGTTGATGCCGGCGATCAGAAACTCCTCCGGGCAGTGGTGGGAGAACTCGGTTACGTCAAACAGGTCGCTGGTGATGCGCGCCATGATCTGGCCAATCTTGGTGTCGCTGTAATAGGAAAAGGACAGCTGCGCCAAATGGGCAAAGAGGTTGGAGCGCATATCCCGCTCAATCTTGGCGCCCATGATGTGCCCCTGGGATTGCATGTAGTAGCGGCTGCCGGCTTCCAGCAGCAGTAGGGCGATGTACAGCCCGCCCAGCTTGGCGACGACAGCCAGCGTGATGCCCGCGGCGTCAGAGACGGCCAGGTCGGTGATCTGCCGCACAATCAAGGGGAAGACCAGGGCGCAGACCGTGGTCAGCATGGCAAACAGCAGGTCCAGGCTGAGGATGCCCAGGTAGGGCTTGTAATAGGGGATGAAGCGGCGGATCAGGTCGCCGGTGTTGCGCTTTTGTGAGGCGGTCGTGGGCATGTTTACTCCGTTTCTTATCGTGCTTGGATGAGGTCGAAGGCGCCGGGCTGGCTGCCTGAAGGCACCTGGATCAAAAAGGCGGCGTCCGGGGTGATGAGGGAATATGCGTCATAGCCGTCCACCTGCGCAATCATAAGCGGGTAGCCCAGCAGGGCGCGGATGGTGCTTTCGAATTGGGCGTCTTTAGGCGCAAGCTGGGCCGCGGCGGAGGATGGGCGGATGCCGGTCACCAGGGCTTGCTTGCCCTGCAGGGTGATGCGGCGGGTCTGGTAGCCATGGTAGCTGCCATTCTCAACCTGCCCTAAGGTAAAACCCTCCGGAAGGGGAAAGGCCGCGCCAAAGCGTTCTAACAGCACTTTGCTGTCCTGGGACTGAACCGGGGTGATGGCGGTGAGGGGCTCTGCTAATTCCTCCACCACAAACTGGGTGCTTTGCCGCTTGTCCTCGCCTTCCATCAGCACCGCGAAGGCATAGAACAAGCCTACCAGCAGCAATGACAGCGCGATGGCCAGCAGGCGCTTGATGAGCTTCATCCGTCCTCCCTTTGCAGCGCCTGGCGAAGCTGCGCGCCCAGCAGGCTGTCCAGCTCCCGCGCCTCGCCGTGGGCATAGTCATAAAACGCGCGATAGAAGGCGCGGGCCAGCACCCTGGCTTCCTCCTCGTTGAAATAGGGGGAAGAGAGGATGTTGTGAATGATGTCTCTTGCCGGCTTGGCCAGGTACTTGGGCAGCGTACCCTTGAAGGACAGGCCAAAGACGCGGGGGATGTGGGTACTGTCGGGCGCTACAAAGACGCGCATGTACTCCCGGCTCAAATCCTCCAGGTAGGTCTGCAAAAAATGCGCCTTGTCCTGCGCCAAATCCAGGCAGACTTGCAACTGCGGGTCATCAAACAGTTCCCGCGCCATGGCTTTTTGCTCGCCGTCCTTGTGGTCCTCGGGGTGTTCAAAGGCGTGCAGCAGGTAGCACTTGATGACGGAAAAATCCATCTTCTTCGCGCTGCGCTCGTGCAGGCGGCCGTGCATCAGCAATTTCCGCTGCACCGCAAGGTTCTGGGGCTCCCGTTTCCGGGCTTCCGCCAGGGCTTCGTAGACCGCTTTGGGGTCCTGCGCCGTGTCGGCCAGAAACAGCAGTTCTTCCAGTGGCAGGGTGTCAAGCGCCCTTTTTGCGTCCTTCTTCCTAAACAGGGGCCTGCACCTCCTTTTTGATGTAGCTCACTGCTTCAATTTTAGCACGCGCTTCCTGCCTTGACAACTTCACGCCCGGCGTGCTACCTTGTACCCGTGCCAGGTTGGCACAGGGGTGCTGGCTTCTGCCGGCTGAGATCGGGCTTGTGCCCGGGACCCTTGAACCTGATCCGGATAATGCCGGCGTAGGGAATTTTTTTTCATTTCAGCCGTCCGCATCTGTCCGCGGGCGGTTTTTCATTTTATTATTTTGTTGGAGGTAACCATGACCCAGAGAAGCCAATCAAGCCTGGCCACCCGGAAAATGCTTGAAAGCGCCATCCTCATTGGCGTGTCGCTGGTCCTGAACGAATTTGCCACCTTCAAGGCGCCCTGGGCCTTTGGCGGCAGCGTCACCCTGGGCAGCATCCTGCCCCTGGTGCTGATCGCCTGGCGCTGGGGCACGGCGCAGGGCTTGTTCTCCGCCTTTGTCTTCGCCCTTTTGCAGATGTTCATCGGCTTTATGAACGTCACCTATGGCCAGAACGTGCTGCAGATGTTCTTCATCGCCTTTTTGGACTATGTGCTGGCCTACACCGTGATAGGCCTTGCGGCGGTGTTCAAAGACCGCCTCAAAAATCACCTGGTGGCCCTGGGCGGCGGCATCCTGCTGGTGTGCGCGCTGCGCTTCCTGTGCCACTTCGCTTCCGGTTGGCTTATCTGGGATGCCCTCTGGCCCAATGAGCAGGGCCTGGCAGCCCCCCTGTACTCCCTGATTTACAACGGCGGCTACATGCTGCCCGAAACCCTCATCGCCCTGGTGATTGGCCTGCTGCTCTTCATGCCGCTCAAGCGCTTCTGGCTGGGCGAGGACATCCGCGGCGCAGCCAGGTAATACTAATTTCAATCCTTAATGCATCGTCGCGCTGGATCTTTTGACTTTCTACATCGTCAGAAATCCTCAATGTAGCTATGGCTACACCTTCGGATTCCTTCCTCGTATAAAGCCAAAATCTCTCACCGCTTTGGAT
>JAAYLK010000100.1 GCA_012521895.1 Clostridiales bacterium | reverse complement strand
CACCCAGGCCGCCACCCTGCCGCAGCGCCAGATCCTGCGCGGCGAGCCGCCGGACACCGCCATGTGACCGGAGGGTTTTTCTTTGGCTGTCACAAGCCAGGCATGCTTTTCCGGTACAGGCAGTTTTCACTGGCCTGTTTTTTATTGCCGAAAATGCTGCAGCCTACCGCAACGCTGACTGCACCGCCAACAGGGCAAGCTGCTCCAATTTAGGTTCCGTTCCCACAATCCCGACCGCCTCATTTGCACGAAGCCCTGGTAAAGTTTTTGGCCTTCCCTTTTTTTCAAAAAAGGGAAGCGTCCCCCCCTCGTCCCTACTCCGTCCTACTAAGAAAGAGGTATCCCCTATGATTCGTAATGACATCCGCAACATCGCCATCATCGCCCACGTTGACCACGGCAAGACGACGCTGGTGGATCAAATGCTGCGCCAGGCCGGCGTGTTCCGCCAGAACCAGCAGGTGCGCGAGCGCGTGATGGACTCCGGTGATATTGAACGTGAGCGCGGGATTACAATCCTCGCCAAGAACACCGCGGTGCACTGGGGCGACGCCAAGATTAACATTGTCGATACACCGGGCCACGCCGATTTCTCGGGCGAGGTGGAACGGGTGCTGAAGATGGTGGATGGCGTGCTGCTGTTGACAGACAGCTTTGAAGGCCCGATGCCGCAGACCCGCTTTGTGCTGAAGAAGGCGCTGGACTTGAATTTGCCGGTGCTGATGGTGATTAACAAGGTGGACCGCGCGGACGCAAGGTCGGCGGAGGTGGTGGATGAACTGCTGGACTTGCTGATTGACCTGGAGGCCGATGTGGAGGCGCTGGAGCGCCCGGTGCTGTTCGTGTCCGCCCGCCAGGGCACGGCGACGACCGATTTGGATGTGAAGGGCACCGATTTGAAGCCGCTGTTTGAGGCCATTTTGCACCACATCCCCGGCCCTGAGTGCGACCCGGACGGCCCCTTCCAAACGCTGATTTCAACGGTGGACTACAACGAGTATGTGGGCCGCATCGGCGTGGGCCGCATCCAGCGCGGCAGCCTGCGCGTGCAGGAGCCCCTGGTGCGCGTGAACCATTTGAAGCCCGAGGTGCGCGATACCTTCAAGGTGACCGAGCTGTCGGTGTTTGATGGCTTAAAGCGCGTGAATGCCGAGGAGGTCTCCGCCGGGGACATCATGGCCATTTCCGGGCTTGAGGACTTGAACATCGGCGACACAGTGTGCACGCCCGCGCAGGTAGAATCCCTGCCCTTTGTGGCCATCGGCGAGCCGACGGTCAGTATGACCTTCTCCGTCAACGACAGCCCCTTCGCCGGGCGCGAGGGCACCTATGTGACCAGCCGCCACCTGCGCGCGCGGCTGTACAAGGAGACCAACACCGACGTCTCCCTGCACGTGCAGGACGGCGAGACGCCCGACCAGTTCATCGTGAAGGGCCGCGGGGAGCTCCACCTGTCCGTGCTGATTGAGACCATGCGCCGCCAGGGCTATGAGTTCCAGGTGTCGCGCCCGGAGGTCATCTACCACGAGGAAAACGGCAAGAAGCTGGAGCCGATTGAGCTGCTGCGCGCGGACGTGCCCGCGGTGGCCGCCGGCGCCGTCATTGAAAAACTGGGCCGCCGCCGCGGCATCCTCAAGTCCATGGCCGGCCAGGACCGCGTGCGCCTGGAGTTCTCCGTGCCCTCCCGCGGCCTCTTTGGCTACCGCAACGAGTTCCTCACCGACACCCGCGGCGAGGGCATCATGGCGGCGGTGTTTGAGGGCTTTGAGGAGTACCGGGGCGACATCCCCCGCCGCAACGTGGGCGCCCTGGTCTGCCACGAAACCGGGGAGACCACCCAGTACGGCCTCTTTGGCGCGCAGGAGCGCGGCGACCTCTTCCTGGGCGCGCAGACGCCCGTCTATGCCGGCATGATCTGCGGGCAGACCGGGCGCCCTGGGGACATCGTGGTCAATGTCTGCCGCAAGAAGCACGTCACCAACACCCGCAACTCCGCCGCGGCCGAGGACAGCATGCGCCTGGTCTCCGCCCGCGCGATGACGCTGGAGGAGTGCATGGAGTTCATCGACGACGATGAGCTGTTGGAGGTCACCCCGGTGTCCCTGCGCATGCGCAAGCGCCAGCTGGACCACGCATTGAGAGCGCGCGCTGAGAGCCGCGCCAAGAAGGCGTAGGGAACAGGGGAAGGAACAGAAACCAAGGGGAGCGGAGACGCTTCCTTTTTGAAAAAGGAAATAAAAAGACTTATATTGTTTGATTCACGGGATTGACAAAGGAAGGGTCCTTCGTTTCAAGCTATCTCATCATGTATGCTATAATGAACTGACCAAAATTGTTTCAGGAGGGCGCGCTATGCCAGTATTTACGTTTATCCTGATGGCTGTTATCGGCCTGGTCTTTCTGGTGATCGGCTGGCTGCTTTGGAAAAAACAGCGCATCAGCCTCCTCCACACCTACCATTACGCCCATGTGAAACAGGAGGACAGGCCGGCCTACACCGCCATGATGGGCAAAGCCTGCCTGGCGCTGGGCCTGGGGTGTTTTCTTTGCGCCGTGATGACCCTGCCGGGCTTGGCCGGCTGGGGCTGGGGTATTTTCGCGTTGCTGTTTCTGGCAGGCCTTGGGATGATGGCATCAGCCCAGCGGCGGTATAACCGGCGGTAAAACTCAATAAAGTAGAGAGCTGCCTTTGAATTAAATTTGCCCGGCTTATACTGATTCCAATCTTGATCGCGTCGTCGCGCCGGGTCTTTTTCGTCTTGCTGTGTTTAATTGTATCGGCTCGTCAACACTTTTTCGGACAGTTTGTTAAGCAGAGATTTTGAGGGTCGAATTGTGGTAACGGTTGAGCCATTCAATTGGCGAGAGATAATCAAGGTTCTTTTGGATGCGGGTGGTATTGT
>JAAYLK010000099.1 GCA_012521895.1 Clostridiales bacterium | reverse complement strand
GCTGGGCAACTGCATGGAGGTGAGCATGCTGGCGCCGAAGGCCCGGCGGCCGATGCTGGTCACCGCATCCCCCACCTTGATTTCATTGACCTGGGCCCTTTCAAAGGCGCTGGGACCGATGGCTTTGGTGTCCTTGGGAACGGTGTAGCTGTCGGCGCCCTTGGCGGCGGGGTAGGAAATCAGCAGCTTGTCCTTTTTGTTGAACAACACACCCTTCACTACCGCATAGCGGCTATTGGAGGCCAGCTTGATATCGCTGAGCCAGTTGCAGCTGGCAAAGGGGTTGATGCCGATGTGTTCAATCCCTTTGGGGATGGTGACGGTGTTCATCATGATGGGTGTAAAGGCATAGTCGCCCATCCTCTTCAACCCGGCGGGCAGGCTCAGGCGGTCTGATCCAAACAGGTACATGCCGTGGTCACCGACTTCCAGAATGCTGTCCGGCAGTATCACCTCCATCCTGTTGGAGACGGCAAAGGCGTTGATACCAATGATGCGGGTGCCATCCACCACCTCATAGGATTCCCCGGGCCTTGCATCCGGGTAGGCCACCAGGCGCTGGTCCTCTTTGCTGTACAACACGCCGTCCACGGCTTCAAACACGGGGTGGTTGTCAGCGACTGAGAAGGCGGTGATGCCGTTCAGCCCGACAAAGGGGTTGCTGGGAATGTGGGTGATGCCGGCGGGAAACTCAACCACCTGCTCCGGCAGGGTATAGCCAACATTTCCCCACAGCCTGCTCTCCACACACCCCCGCACAGGGCGGCGGGCCAGTTCCTCCGGCAGGCGGATCATTTCAAGCCCTCGGGGGATTGACCTGGCCCCAGCAAAGCGGACAACTCATTAGTGTGGTAGAATCCAAACACAAAGGAGTTGTTATCCATGTCAAGAAAGAGCAAATTCACCCGGGAGGAAAAGGTCGCAGCAGTCAACCTGGTCTTGGAAGGCCGGACGCCACGCAGTGTCGCCAACGAGTACGGCGTCCACGAGAACACCATCTACAAGTGGAAGATGCAACTTGAGATGGATCCGGAGTCTGCTTTCACTGAGCAAGCTGAACAGGCTGGAGTGGATGAAGTCAGCCGCCTGAAGCGCCGGGTCAAGGAACTGGAACTGGAGCTGGAATTCCTAAAAAAAGCAGCGGCATACTTTGCAAAAAACCCGCGGTGAAGTATGCCTGGCTCGACAAGAACGCGGTTCCGGGGCTGTCCATGCGCACCATGTGCAGGCTGTTGGATGTTCGCCGTCAAGGCTACTACGAATACCACAGACGGGGAGAGAGCCAGCGCCAGCTCCGGGAACGACTTCGGACGCAACACGTCGTGGATGTGTTCTACGAGAGCCGCCGGATTTACGGTGCCAGACGCATCGCAGCTGAGCTGGCCAAGAAGGGAATCCGCATCAACCGGAAGCAGGTGAGGCGCGTCATGATTCAGGAGGGCCTGGTCCCTGTAACATGCAGACGCCGGGTGAACACAACCAACTCGAACCACGACCTGGAAGTATTCTCCAATCTGCTAAAATCAGACAATAATCCAAGCGGTATCAATCAAATTTGGGTCTCGGACATGACCTACCTTCGAACTGACGAAGGTTGGCAATACCTGTGTACTGTACTGGATCTCTTTTCCAGGCGGATTGTGGGCTTTGCATTGAGCAAGCGAATTGACCGCCACCTGGCTATTGCAGCCTTTGAGAACGCCATGGAAAACCGACGCCCCAAGACAGGGTTCATCTTTCACAGTGACCGGGGATGCCAGTATGCATCCCATGACTTCCGCAACGCTGTAGCCAATGCTGGTGGCCGGCAGAGCATGAGTGCAGCGGGTAACCCCTACGACAATGCCAGTGCTGAATCCTTCTTTAAAACGCTGAAGGTTGAGTGGCTGGAGAGGATGCGCTTTAGGACACGCCAAGAGGCCACAAAGGCTGTCCGAGAGTACATGCTGTACTACAACCGCAGGCGGCTTCACTCAAGCCTTGGCTACCAATCCCCCGTAGACTTTGAAATGGGTATCTCAGAACGACCTCTGGCTTCCTAGGATACGCCTTGAAAGCCGCACTTCAAGCAACTACCGACACAAACCACTTGTCCGGTTTTTCGGTACCAGACCACAGGCACTGATTTATGCCCCACGTTTTTGGACCGCCACCTTGTCCCTATCGCTTGGTGAACCCAATGTATACCGGGCCTCGTGATT
>JAAYLK010000098.1 GCA_012521895.1 Clostridiales bacterium | reverse complement strand
GTACCGCTGCGCGGGCTGTAGATGAAGGTGAAGGCGGTGTCAAAGCGCACCTCCTCCACCAGGGACAGGGTCTCCAGGAAATCCTCTTCGGTTTCCCCGGGGAAGGCCACGATGAGGTCGGTCGTCAGCCCGATGTGGGGCATGGCGGCCCGCAATGCCTTGACGCGCTCCAGGTAGGTTTCGCGCGTGTAACGGCGGTTCATGGCTTTTAACATGTTGTCGCTGCCGGACTGCGCGGGCAGGTGCATCTGGGGGGCGATGGCTGGGTTTCTGGCCATCTCCGCGATGAGTTCATCGGATAAATCCTTGGGGTTGCTGGTCATGAAGCGCAGCCGTTTGATGCCGGTCTTGCCCAGTTCACGCAGCAGGTCGTGGAAGCGGGCCTCGCCGGCGTCCGTGCCGTAGGAATTGACGTTCTGGCCCAGCAGCATGATTTCCCGCACGCCATCATCCACCAGGGCCTGGGCTTCCGCCACAATCTGGTTTAGGTCGCGTGAGCGTTCCCGCCCACGCACCATGGGCACGATGCAGTAGGAGCAGAAGTTGTCACAGCCGTACATCACGGTGAGGTAGGCAAAAAACGGTGAGGAGCGCATCATGGGCAGGCCTTCGTACAAGGTGGAGTCCTCCCCTTTTTGGAAGGCTTCCTCCCGCCGCCCTTCCAGGGCGGAGAGCAGGCGCTGGGGCAATTGATAGATCTCCCCCGGGCCAAAGGAAAAGTCCACATGCTTGTAGCGCTTGTTGAGCTTTTCGGCGAAGCCTTCCTGCTGGGCCATGCAGCCGCACACGCCCACCAGCAGCTCGGGCTTTTCCTTCTTGATTTCCTTGGTGAAGACGATGTTGCCCATGGCGCGGCGCTCGGCGTTGTCGCGGATGCAGCAGGTGTTGAAGAGGATGAGGTCGGCCTGCTCCTTTTCTTCTTCCATCGTCATGCCCATGCGGCCCAGGATGCCGCCCAGGGTCTCGCTGTCGTGGGCGTTCATCTGGCAGCCGTAGGTGATGATGTGGTAGATCTTGGGGCGGTCGGGGCGGCGTTTGATCTGCCGGGCGATGCCCTCCTGGCGCAGGATTTCCTCCCTGTCCACCGCTCGCACTGCGTCACGCATGGGGTTCTTCAATCTCCTCGTTTGTGTTGTTCTCAAGCCGCTGGGCTTTCAGCATGAGCTCGGCCTTCTTGCGGGTCATCTCCAGGATGCCAAGCCGGGTAAAGCCCAGCACTTCGCTGGTGACCCTGTCATCCTTCAAGGCTTCCTCCAGCGCGTCCACCACGGTCTGCCGCTGGGCGTCGGTGTCCATGTCGATGAAGTCAATCAGGATGATGCCGCTCACCCGCCGAAGCCGCAGCAGCCGCGCGATTTCCTTCGCGGCCTCCACGTTGGTGCGCAGGCTGAGGTTGCCGGCTTTCTTGCCGTCTTTGGCGCTGTTGACGTCAATCACCAGCATGGCTTCGCAGGGGTCCAGCACCAGCAAACCGCCTGAGGGCAAGTATACCCGCCTTTTGAGGGCTTCAAAAAGCTGCTGCTCTATCCCGTACAGGGAAAAAGGTTTGTCGTGATAAGTGCCGGGGATGGGCAGGCCTTTAGCCGCTTTTTCGTCATCATAGAGAACGCGGTCAAACGCCTCCTGCTCATCGCGCATCAGGCGTTCCAGGATGCCCGGGGCCTCCCGGATGAGGGCGGGCGCGGTGGTCTGTTTTGCTTGCTGGGCAATTTCATCCCAGTCAGAAACCAGGCGGTCAATCTCGGTCTGGATGTCGCCTTCCTTCGCGTCCTGGGCCTTGGCGCGGAGTACCAAACCCATGTTGTCCGGGCACAGCCTTCGCGACAGCAGGCTCATGGCCTTTTTGTCCTTTACGCGCTTTGAGGCATGGGCGTACTGCCCCAGGGGCAGCAGCATGGCCGTGCGCCCGGGCAGGGCGAGGTCGCAGGTGAGGAAGGCGGCCTTGCCGCCCTGGGCCGGCTTTTTGATCTGCACCAGCAGGCTGTCCCCCGGCTGGGCGGGCTGGCCCCCGGGCATCTCGTCAAAGGGCAAAAAGCCCTCCACCCCGCCATCCAGCACCACAAAGACCGCTTTCAGGCTTTTCATCACCCTTCTGACGCGGCCCAAATGGATGGCGCCGGCCTCATAGGCCAGGCCGTCTTCATTAAGCAGGTAATAGTCCGTCAGCCTGCGGTCTTTGGTGATCGCGAGGGCGGGCTCCTCCCCCCGGGTGCGCAGCAGCAGTTCTTTCATGTTTGTTTATACCAGCGGCGCGAAGCGCTCGTCCAGCAAACGGGCGCGCTTGATGGAAAGCCGCGGGACTGCCATGCCGGCATGGGCGCACAGCAGGCCCATCAGCTGGTCGGGCTTGGCGGTGCCCTGCTGGGTGATGGCCAATACAGCCTGCAGCACGCCGTCCTTCAGCGTCAGGTTGTATACCAGCGGGCGGAAGTCGTCCATGCGCTCGCCCGACTTGGTCTTTTTCAGATAAGGGATGGTGCTTTGGTTCATGAAACCGGGCAGCGCCGCTTCCAGCGCCTGAAAACCGTTCTCCGCGCTGATGTGGTAGACCGCGGCCGCAAGCCGTGCCATGGCGGGGGCGGTGTCGTCCGTCACCAGTTTGGCGGCAACCACCTTCATGCCCTGGGGCAGGACGGCGTTCATTTTTTCAACAAATTCCGTCTCGGTGATGTTGTTTTGCAGGGGCAGCTCCATCACCTCGTGTTCGCCCTCGATGCCCACCGACAGGGGGGCGGCGAAGCTGAGCAGCAGATGCGGGTTGAAGCCCTGGGAGTAGACCACGGGGATGTCCGCCCGGCGCAGCGCGCGCTGCATGGCGCGCTGCAGGTCCAAATGGCCGATGAAGCGGTGCGGCCCCAGTTTTTGAAAGCTTGCGACCATCTTCATACCGGGCACACCCCATCAAAGCGGCGCAGGCCGCAGCCTTCGCAGCCCGCCCGGCAGTCGGGCGTGATGTCCCCGCGCAGGGCGCGCTCGTTCTCCAGCCACAAATAGGCCTTTGTGACGCCGATGTCGGCGATTTCCCAGGGCAGCAGCTCGCTCTTTTCACGCACGCGGTTGGCGTAAAAGGCCGGGTCCACCCCGGTGTCGGAAAAGGCCTGCATCCAGGCGTCGTACTTGAAGTGCTCGTTCCAGCCGTCCAGCTTGCAGCCCAGTTCATAGGCGCGCAGCAGCACCATGGCCAGTTTGCGGTCGCCCCTTGCGAAGCAGGCTTCCAGGAAGGAGGTCTCCGGGTCGTGCCAGTTGAAGGTGACGCCGCGGATGTTGAGGGCGGAACGCAGCAGGGATTGCTTGCGCTTGATTTCTTCCAGGGTGTCCTGTGCGGCCCACTGGAAGGGCGTGAAGGGCTTGGGCACAAAGGTGGAGGCGGACACCACCACCTTCAGCCCCTTGGCGCGCTTTTCCTTGGGCAGGGCAAAATAAGCGCCCACCACCTTGCGGGCCAGGTCCGCGATGCCCAGCAGGTCCTCATCGGTTTCAGTGGGCAGGCCAATCATGAAATAGAGCTTGACCTGGCTCCAGCCGGCTTCAAAGGCCTCAGAAACCGAGCGCATCAGGTCTTCCTCCGTGACGCCCTTGTTGATGACGTCGCGCAGGCGCTGGGTGCCGGCTTCGGGCGCCAGGGTCAGCCCGGATTTTTTGACCTTGGCGGTGTCCACCAGGGCGTCCTGCAGCTGGTTGTCAATGCGTAGGCTGGGCAGGGACAGGCTGACCATCTTGCCCTCAAAATTCTGGTTGAGGCTGGAAATCAGGGGCAGCAGCTGGGTGTAGTCGCCGGTGGACAGGCTGGACAGGCTCATCTCCTCATAGCCCGTGGATTGAAACAGGCTCTGTGCCAGTTCTACCAGCTTTTCCACGCTGCGCTCGCGCACCGGGCGGTAGAGCATCCCGGCCTGGCAGAAGCGGCAGCCGCGGGTGCAGCCGCGCATCACTTCCAGCACGATGCGGTCGTGCACGGCCTCGGTGAAGGGCAGGGGGGTCTCGCCCGGGAAGAAGGCGGCGTCCAGGTCCAGCTCCAGGCGTTTTTTAATAGGCTTGCGGGCTTCGGGCAGGCTGGGCGTCACCGACGCCAGGGTGCCGTCTTCTTTATAAATTATTTCATACAAGGCCGGCACATATACGCCTTCAATTTTGGCCAGGTCGCGCAAAATCTCCAGGCGGGTCTTGCCTTCCTTGCGTCCCTTGCCGATGGCGCGCAGCAGTTCGCCCGTGGCCGTTTCGCCGTCGCCCAGCAAAAAGGCGTCGATTACGCTGTGCAAAGGCTCGGGGTTAAAGGCGCAGGGGCCGCCGGCGATGACAATGGGCGCGTCCTCGGCACGGTTTTTGCTTTCCAGCGCGATGCCGCCCAGGTCCAGCATGGTGAGGATGTTGGTGTAGCTCATCTCATACTGCAGGGTGAAGCCCACGCAGTCAAAATCGGACAAGGCGCGGCGGCTCTCCAGCGAGAACAGCGGCAGCTTTTCCTTTTTGAGGCCTTCCAGCAAATCCACCCAGGGCATCATGGCGCGCTCACACAGCAGGTCGTCCTCACGGTTGACCGCGGCGTAGATCACCTTCATGCCCAGGTGGCTCATGGCCACTTCGTAGGTGTCCGGGAAGGCGAAGCAGAAGGTGGTCCTGCCCTCTTTCCATTCTTTGACAATCGCGTTGACCTCGCCGCCGGTGTAGCGGCTGGGGCGCTGTACGGTTTCCAGCAGCGCTTCCAGGCGCTGAACATTGTGTGTGTCCAAAGTCTTCCTCCAAAAAATCGGTAAGGCTTATTCTACCACGGGGAGGGGTCTTCAGTCACGTTCTTGACCATGGCATGGTATACTCATAAAAAAGCGGGAGGCGATGTGCGATGGGCTTCACCTTCAAAGAGAATCACCCCATTGATACGGATACGCTGATTGGCTTGTACAACAGCGTGGGCTGGACGGTGTATGCCAACAACCGCTCGGTGATGGGCAAGCTGTTTTCAGGCAGCCTCTACCACCTCAGCGCCTGGCGGGGGGAGGAATTGGTAGGCCTGCTGCGCGCGGTGGGCGACGGCGCGTCCATCCTGTACATCCAGGATATTCTGGTGCGCCCGGATGTCCAGCGGCAGGGCCTGGGCAGCCAGCTGGTCAAGCAGACGCTTGAGAAATTTTCACACATTCGCCAAATTGTCCTCATGACCGACCGGGAGGAGCGCACCCTGGCGTTTTACCGGTCCCTGGGCTTTGAGGACGTGGAAAGCATGGGCTGCAGGGCCTTTATGAAAATCAATCAAACAAAAAACTGACCATTTTGGAGGGAACATGAGCAAAGCGCGTTTTCTGGCCCGCCCCACCAAGGCCCAGGCCAACTGGGCGGACATGGAGCTGGGGCTGTTCATCCACTGGTTTCCCATGGGCTGGTACCAGGACATCGATGAATCCAGGGTGCTGGAGGAAGCCTACCAGCAGGAGCTGCTTGCCCGTTGCACCTGTGAGACGCTGGACACTGACCAGTGGGCGCAGTCGGCCAAGGATTTGGGCGCCAAATACCTGGTGTTTGTGGCCAAGCACGCCCTGGGCTTTTGTGCCTGGCAGACCGAGCACGGCAGCTTTGGCATGAAGCAAATCCCCTACAAAGACGGCAAAGGCGATGTGGTTCAGGAGCTGGCGGCCTCCTGCAAGAAGTTCGGCATCAAGCTGGGCCTCTACCTGTCGGCGGACACCATGGTGATGCGGGTGGCCCAGGCGGGGATTGCCAAAGACCCGGCGTTTCAGGCGGAATACAACCGCGTCTACCGCGCCTGGCTCACCGAGCTGCTGTCCAACTACGGCGAGGTGGTGGAGGTCTGGTTTGACGGCAGCCTGGAAATTGAGGTGGGGGACATCTTGAAGCGCCATGCCCCAAACGCCATGGTCTTCCAAAGCCGCTACGCCACCATCCGCTGGGTGGGCCAGGAGGAGGGCTATGCCTCTGACCCCGCCTGGAACAGCGTGGGCCGCTATGACGCGCTGACCGGCGTTGCCACCCAGCGCCACGGCGACCCGGACGGCGAAGCCTGGCTGCCGCTGGAGTGCGACGCCCGCATCCGGCGCGACTGGGGCTTTCACTATGAATTGGAAAACAACCCGCTGAAATCCCTGGACCAGCTGATGGACATGTACTACGGCTCGGTGGGCCGCGGCGCGGTGCTGCTGTTAAACCAGGCGCCTCACCCCCAGGGGCACATTCTGGACGAAGACATGGCGCGCATGAAGGAGCTGGGCGACGAAATCCGCGCGCGCTTTGCGCACCCGCTCAAGGAAACAAGCGGCAAGGGCAAGGCGCACACCCTGTCCTTTGACCGGGAACAGGCGGTGGACCACGTGGTGCTGATGGAGGACATCACGCGCGGCGAGCGCGTGCGCGGCTACAAGGTGGAGGGCCTGCAAAACGGCGAATGGCTTCCCCTGTGCGCGGGCAGCGCCATCGGGCACAAGAAGATTGAGTGGTTTGAGGCGAAATCGGTGACCGCCTTGAAGCTGACCATTACCCAACATGTGGGCAAGCCCCGGGTGCGCGGCTTCGCCGCCTTCCACGCGGGAGTCACGCCCAGGCGGCGCATGCAAACGGCTGGCGGCCAGGTCGTGGTGGGGGAATTTGGCACGGCGCTGTATGACCTGTTTGACTTCACCGCCCGCCTGCGCTTCCCCATCGGCGCCCACCTGCACGATGCCGGCCAGTACCGCCTGACCCTGCGCCTGGAGCCGGGAAGCGGTGACCCGCTGCGCATCCAGGACGCCTGGTTGGAAGTGGACGGCCAGCGGCTGGACCGCTACTGCGAGAAGGAATCGGACACCAGCTACCTGCTGTTCATCCCCGGCACCAACACCCGGGTTGTGTTCTGCGCGACCAGCGCCTATGAGCGCACGCCGTTCTTGCGCGGGGACGCGGTGCTGGAGCGGATTTCCTGATACCAAACTCAATCATCAATGCTTTGATTCGATGGTCTTTTTGCGCCTCCGCGTTGCCACGTCACCGTGACCTTCGCTCTCATCCCGGTTCGGGCGCTGCCCTCCCGGGCTTAACGCTCCGGTACGGTTCCTTAACGCACAAAAGCGGGCTTTTGTGCGAAAGGAGGGATTCCGGAATGCAGTGAACCGGTGGGCTTGCCCCAGCGGTGAACGAAGTGGAGTGAATCCCGACGAGGCTACGCCTCGTTCTTTCGGCTTAGCGGAGCCATCAAAAATCCTCATCGCCTCTGTGCGTTTCTGGTTTCGTTTGGTATGGAGCAGATTGTGGTTTCATTGTCCACCCGCCTGCCGCGTGATATAATAACCCCGCATGAGAAATTTGACGATTTTTAGAAATGGGGGGTGCGCATGGCCAGGATGAAGGGCATCAAGCCCCTGGTGGCAAACCGCCGCGCCCGCCATGAGTACTTTGTGGAAGAGACCTATGAGTGCGGCATGGAACTCAAGGGCACTGAGGTCAAGTCCATCCGCCAGGGCCGCGCCAACCTGAAAGAAAGCTATGCCCGGGTGCGCGGGGGTGAGGTTTTTGTGGACGGCATGCACATCAGCCCCTATGAGCAGGGCAACGTGTTCAACACCGACCCCCTGCGCCCCAAGAAGCTGCTGCTGCACAAGAGCGAAATCCGCAAGCTGCAGGGCGCGGTTTCCCGCCAGGGCTACACCCTGATTCCCCTGCAGCTCTACCTAAAGGACGGCAGGGTCAAGCTGGAACTGGGCGTGTGCCGGGGCAAACAGCTGCACGACAAGCGCGACGCCATTGCCGAGCACGACGCCCAGCGCGACATCGAGCGTGCCCTGCGCCAGGGGCAAAAAAGCCGGGATCTGGAGTGATCCCGGCCTTTTAAATTTGAATATATCTTTGTAGATATTCACTGCTGATTGATCTGCCGATGGCCGGCGGGTCAATTTTTTTGTCATCAGCAAGACAAGGTACCCCTGCCGCGCCTCAATCCGTTTCCGGAAACAGCATCTGCTCCATGAAGGCCTCGTTGAAGCGGGGGTTGCCGCCCAGGGCGACGTGGCGGCTGGCTGCGGCAAGCGCGCGGGCCTGGTCCAGCGTGTCCTGGTTGAGCAGCAGCAGGGAGGCGCCGTCCAGGGAAGCGTTGCCAATCACCCGCGCTTTGCGTGTCAAGGCCCCGGGCATCAGGCCAATCCGCGCGGCGCTGTCCAGGTCCAGGTGGCTGCCAAAGCCCCCGGCCAGGTAGAAGGCGTCCACCTGTTCGGGGCTTAGCCCGGCGTGGTTGAGCAAGGTGTCGATGCCCGCGGCGATGGCGGCCTTGGCCAATTGCACCGAGCGGATGTCCTGCCGGAAGAGGCGCACCGCGCCCTGGATAATCAGGCTGGGTTCGTCCATGGCACCGGTCTCGTCCACCAATTCAAGGTCAAGCAGGGCGGCCACCGCGTCAATCAGGCCCGAGCCGCAGATGCTGGCGGCTGTTGCGTCCCCAATCACATGGGCTTTGAGCGCTTTGTCCTCCACCCAGACGCTGTCAACCGCGCCGGGCAGGGAGGCGGAGCCCATCACGATGCCGGCCCCCTCAAAAGCGGGGCCTGCGGCGGTGGAGGCCACGCACAGCGTGCCGTTTTGCCACAGCGCGATTTCGCCGTTGGTGCCCACGTCGCACAGCAGGGCGGTTTCCTCTTTGCGCGTCAAGCCGCTGGCCAGCACCGCACAGGTGATGTCGGCCCCCACAAAGGCGTTCATGCAGGGGGGCAGGTAGGCTTTCCGGCCCAGCACCTCCGCCCATTCGCCAAAGAGGGTGTCCGCGTGGAAAGGCGCCTTCGCGAGGCTGTGGGGCGGTCTGCCCGTCAAGAGGTAGAGCATGGTGGTGTTGCCGGCGATGACCAGGGTTTCCACGTCTGCTGCGGCAAGCCCGGCTTGCTGGCAGGCCTTCTCCAGGCACGATTCGATGGCGGACAGCACCAGCTGCTGAAGCTTTTCCAGCCCGCCGTCCAGCGCCGCGCCGATGCGGCCCATGACATCCCCCGCCACCTGGGCCTGGGGGTTGCCTTCGCCCGCGCTGGACAGCAGCGCGCCGGACCGTAAGTCAAACAAGCGCAGGGCGATGGTGGTGGTGCCCAGGTCCACCGCCGCGCCATAGCGCCCGGGCAGGGGCTTGAGGCTGCCGGTGTGCACCGCGCCCTCCATCTGGATTTGCGCCATGGGCCGGGTGTCGGGTAGGGAGACCTTGCTGTCGCCCAGCAGCACCGCCTGGCAGGCCAGGCGCTTGCCCGCTTTTTGCTCCATCTCATTGGGCGGGGACACCTCCCCAACGAGGTCCACCCCGCATTTGCCGCAGCGCCCGCGCCCGCCGCAGGGCTGGGCGACGGCCAGGCCCTGCCCAGACAGCACGGTAGACAGCAGCGGGCTGCCCTCAAACGCGAGGCTTGTTTCCTTGCCTTCATGGCGGATGGTCAGCCTGGGCATGTTACGCCTCCCCAAACAGCACCATCCCAAAGAAGGTGACGGTGTTGGCGCCGTTGATGTACTTCAGCTGCGTGCCCTGGATGGTCTTGTAGACGTCCACGCCGTGGCTTTCCACCGAGGCCATGGCCTCCTCCGGGAAGGGGCAGGGCAGGCCCCGCTCCTTGGTGCATTCCTCACAATAGCCGCAGCCGCCGCAGGTCAAATGGAGGGCGTTTTCAGGCAGGAAATCTGCTGCCGCGTCGCGCAGCCGCCGGCTGAGCGCGGTGTGGTTGCGGGAGGCCGCCTGCATGCCTTCCCAGTCAAAGCTGTCCTCCAATTGGGAGATGGTCTGGTAGACCAGTGCCCTGCTGTAGCCGCGGATTGTGGCCATCAACGCGTCAATGTCCCCCACGTCCGGCGGGCACATGTGGCAGCGGTTGAAGCGCCCGCAGGCGTTGCTCTGGCAGATGTCAAAAAAATCCGCGGACAGGACGATCCTGCCCTGGTCAATCACCTCCGCCTTGGCGGCGCCAAGGTCCAGCGCGGTTTGAATCAACCGTTCCTCATCCACCCGGGTTTGCTCCTTGTTCATGAGCGTTCTTCCTCCTCACAGCGGCTTGTTGCGGATCTTGTCCCCATCATAATACATCATGGTGCCCCCCGGCACCGACTTTGTCAGCCAGGCGTTACCGCCGATCACGGAATGGTCGCCCACCACGGTGTCCCCGCCCAGGATGACGGCGTTGGCGTAGATGACCACGTGGTTGCCGATTCTGGGGTGGCGCTGCACGCCCTTCACCGGGTTGCCTTTCTCATCCAGGTCAAAGGACTTGGCGCCCAGGGTGACGCCCTGGTAGAGCTTGACATCATCCCCGATAGCCGCGGTCTCGCCGATGACGATGCCGGTGCCGTGGTCGATGCAAAAGCGCTCGCCGATGTGGGCGCCCGGGTGGATATCGATGCCGGTTTTCTCGTGGGCGAACTCGCTCATGATGCGCGGCAGCAGCGGGACATCCAGATCATAGAGGATGTGCGCCAGGCGGTGGATGGAGATGGCGTAGAAGCCCGGGTAGCAAATCAGCACCTCCTCACAGCTGGTGGCGGCGGGGTCGCCCTCAAAGATGGCCTGGGTGTCGCCAACCAGCAGGCGCTTCACTTCCGGCAATTGGGACAGGAAGTGCAGGGCCAGCGCCTCAGGGTCGCGCTTGTCCTGTGTCAAGGCGAAGGGCAGGGACATTTTAATCTGGCGGCTCAAATTCTCCAGCGCCCAGGTGAACAGGTCACCGTCCTCGCCCTTGTGGGCGTCGCTGACACGGAAATAGGCCGGAAACATCAGGGACTGCAGGTCCTTGATGAGCAGGATGACATCGCGCCGGTCGGGCACGCAGGCGCTGTCGGTGATGGGGTTTTCACAGCACAGGGGCTGGTCTGCCAGTTGGGAAAGGACGGCATTACGCAGAATGGCGATGTCCTGTGGCAGTTCGGATGGCTGGTTCATGGGAGGCCTCCTGTGAATGATGTTCTTCGCATGAAAAATCCCCGGACAATGATACCAAACTCAACCATTAACGCTTTGATGAGATGGTCTTTTTGCGCCTCCGCTTCCCCTCATTCGCTCGACGTAGGCTACGGCTACGCCTCGCTCTTTCGGTTTCGCTGAGTCATCAAAAATCCTCATCCCATCTGTGCGTTTCTGTCTTCGTTTGGTATCCCTCCAGGGATGATTTTATGAATTCGTTACGGTCTCAAACAAGCCGGTGGACAAATAGCGGTTGCCGGCGTCGGGCAGGACGACGACGATGGATTTGCCATGGTAAGAATTCTCCTTGGCCAGCTTGATGGCGGCGGACAGGGCCGCGCCCGAGCTGATGCCGCACAGCAGGCCTTCGGTGGTGGCCAGCAGGCGCGCGGTCTGGGCTGCTTCCTCATCCGAGGCGGTCATCACGCGGTTGTAGATGCCGGTGTCCAGCACCCGGGGCACAAAGCCCGCGCCGATGCCCTGGATTTTGTGCTTGCCCTTGGGCTTGCCCGAGAGCACAGCCGAGGTCTCCGGCTCCACGGCGACGATTTCCAGATTTGGGTGCCTTTCCTTCAGGTACCGCCCGGCGCCCGTGATGGTGCCGCCGGTGCCCACACCGGACACAAAGACGTCAACGCGCCCGTGGGCGGCTTGCTCAATCTCCGGCCCCGTGGTGTCATAGTGCACCTGGGGGTTGGCGGGGTTGTCAAACTGGCGCACATAGACGCTGCCGGGGTGCTGCGCGGTGATTTCCTCGGCCTTGGCCATGGCGGCGGGCATGCCCTCCGCCCCCGGGGTCAGCACCAGCTGCGCGCCATAGGCGGCCAGCAGCTGACGGCGCTCCAACGACATGGTGTCGGGCATGGTCAACATCAGCTTGTAGCCGCGCGCGGCGGCCACCATGGCCAGGCCGATGCCGGTGTTGCCCGAACTAGCCTCCACCAGCAGCCCGCCGGGTTTTAACTGCCCCGAGGCCTCCGCGGCGTCCACCATGGCGCGGGCGATGCGGTCCTTGACCGAGCCCGCGGGGTTGGCGCCTTCCAGTTTGACCAGGATGTCAGCCTGCAAGCCCAGGTGCTTTTGCAGGCGGTTTAAGTGAATCAGGGGGGTCGCGCCGATGAGTTGACCGGCGTTTTGATAGGTTTTCATGGTGTTCTCCTTTGTGTGGGCAATAAAATGCTCCCTGCTATTCTACCCGCAGGGAGCCTTGCTTTAATCCGGCTTAATCTTTTGGCCCCACTTGCCAAGGTAGTGGGCGGCGATGAAACCAACCACCATGATGACAAAACTGACGGCGCCCTGGCCAAAAGAGGTGATGGCATATTCCGGCGGCGGGAAGATGATGATGGCCAGCGTGGAGGCGGCCACCAGGCCCACCACGGCGTTGGAGGCCACGCCGTAGCGCTTTTCAAACAATTTGTCCACAAAGCGGGCGAACACGAAGGCCACGATGGCGATGCCCAGCATCAGGGGTATGATGATGCCAAAGTTCAGGTCCTTCACCCCGGCCATCAGCTTGGTGTAGATGCCGATGAACAGCAATATGGAGGAGGAGGACAGCCCGGGCACCACCAGGGAAAAACCCCAGATGAGGCCCGAGAGGAAGGACCAGGCCAGGGTGGGCTCGATGCTCTGCGCGCTGGACTGGCGGGAGATGACAAAGAGGAAGATCATCAACGCCACAAAGCTGATGATGAGGGCCAGGAGGTTGCTGCGTTTTTCGCCTGCGGTCAGCGACACACCGTTTTGCGGCTTTTGCGCGTCCTTGTACAAAAGGGGCAGGGTGCCCAGAATCAGGCCCACAAACAGCGCCAGGGGGTAAGGCGAGTCGCCGGAGAACAGCCAGGCCACCAGCTTGGCAAAGCCCCAGAAGCCCAGGCCCACGCCCAGGATGACGGGCACAAAAAGCTTCCAGTGGGTCTTGAAGGTCTGTAAGGGACGGGACAGGAAGGCCATCATCGGGCGGTAGATGCCAAAGACCACCGCCAGCACCCCGCCGGACACGCCCGGCAGGATGGCGCCGCCGCCAATCAGCGCGCCCTGGATGATGCGGTACAGGAACAGCAGCGGGCTTTCCTTGGGTTCTTTGTGTTGAACTGTCATTCTAAACTCCTGAAGGATTGATTTAGGCTGTTTCGGCTTGCTTCTGATTCAGGCATGGCAGGCTTTCCAGCCGCTTGATGCCCAGGTCCGCAAGGTCTTTTGCGGCCTTGTCATAGACCTGCGTGTCCGCGTAGCGCTCGGGGTTGTGGGCGTCCAGGCCGATGATGGCGGCGGCGCCGTCCTCGGCCACCATCTGCCAAAACTGCGGCAGGGGGTAGCCCAAGCCGGTGCGCCAGGACATGGGGTAGAGGCCGGACAGGTTGTATTCCAGGGGCATGTTCAGCGCCTTGGCGGCCTGGATGAGGTCCCGGCTGATGTGTTCGCAGTCCGCGTCAAAGCTGTTGAGGCTGACCATGAACAGCTCCGGGTGGGCCAGCGCGCAGAACAGCCCGGTTTCCATGCCGCGGATGGTGTGCTTCGCGTAGCGGTACAGGCCCTGCCTGTTGAGGTTTCCGCCAAAGTACAATGGCTCCTCCGGCGCGTCAAAATGGCTGCCCAGGATGACATAATCCAGGGCGCCGCTGTCTTTTTGCTCGGTCAGCCAGCCGTGGTGCTGGGGGTAGTACTCGGCTTCCAGGCCCACGCGCAGGTTGATCTGGCCGCGGTATTTCGCCTGCAGGGCGTGGGCGGAATCCAGGTAGTCCTGGTACTGGGAAAGGGGCATGCGGATGCCGGAGACAAAGCCGTCCTCATAGGGCCAGGGGCTGTGGTCTGAAAATCCCAGCTCGCTGTACCCGCCCTTGATGGCGGCCAGGACATAGGCTTCATCGCTGCCCGAGGCGTGCAGGCAGCGGGTGGTGTGGCTGTGAAAATTGGTGCGCTTCAAGCGATTCCTCCTGAACATTCGTTGCTATTTGCTATTGTAACCGATTTTGAGGGAATTGCCACTGATTTCATGGAAAAAACGGTAAAATATTTGTACAAAGAATTACACAAACACGCGATGCTGGAAAAATATCAAACGAAAGTAGAAACGCAAAGATGGGCCGAGGATTTTTGATGGCACCGCGAAGCCGAAAGAGCGAGGCGTAGCCACGTCAGGATTCACTCCACTTCGTTCACCGCTGGGGCGAGCCCACCGGTTCACTACATTCCGGAATCCCTCCTTGCGCACAAAAGCCTGCTTTTGTGC
>JAAYLK010000097.1 GCA_012521895.1 Clostridiales bacterium | reverse complement strand
CTCATGCTCACGTTTCCCCTCTGGCGGGGTAAATAGTGCGAGATCTTCCCGAATTGCTCAATAGTTAGCTTCATGGAGCTATGATATCACTCCAGATAACTTTCTTCAATAGTGTGAACAGGCTCTAACAAACACAAACACACGTCCCCTGTGTTTTCCTGGGGTGCAGTTCAGTCCCCTGTGTTTTTTGCTGCGCAGATGAAGCGCCTTATTGCTCTGGTTTAATGCCCTCATCCAGCGCCGCCAGCAGCTTGCCGGAGCGGTCCAGGTTGTACTCCCAGAAGATGATGCCGCCCAGGCCCTTTTCCAGGATGTACTTGCCCTTTTCACGCATGGACTGAGGGTCATCCCCGGACACCAGGGTGGCGCCGTCAAACCAGGAGGCCGCCTTTGCCTCCTCGTCCCAGGTGCGCACCAGGCCCTCGCCTTCCACCAGCAGTTTGTCCAGGTGGTCGTTGGCGTCCCAGCCCTGGGTGTGGTCCGTCCACTTCGCCATCAGGCCGGGCTGCTCCGCCTGCACGCCCATGAACACATGGTAGTAGAGAGCGCCGCCGATGAGCAGCTTCTCAAGCGGCACACCCGCCTTGTGCCAGGCTTCCACGGACTGGCTGGCGCTGAAGCGCGTATACTTTGACGGGTGCAGGCTGGTGACGTGGCTGGTTTGCTCGCCCCAGAGGTCATAGGTCATCAGGTTCACGGTATCCAGGCTGTCTATGACACGGGGGATGTCATAGCCGCTGGTGAGCCTGCCATGCGCGCCCACCGCCACCGTTTGCAGGTAGCGCTTGCCGGTCTGCTTGCCCAGCTCGTCCAGTTTCTTGCGCATCAGCAGCAAAAACAAGGTGAAGTTGTCCCTGTCCTGGGGCGTGGCGTGGATGCCGCCCGCGGGCACGCCGGGGTATTCCCAGTCCCAGTCCAGGCCGTCCAGCTTGAGGGACTTCACCAGTTCAATGCCGCTGCCCGCCATGCTCTGCCTGCCCTCTTCCGTCTGCATGGCCTGGGAAAAGCCGTCCGCCGTCCAGCCGCCGGTGGACAGCAGCACTTTGATGTGGGGATGGTCCTTCAGGTTTTCCCGCAGCTGGACATAATGCTTGAAGTGGTCCACATGGATGACGGCGTCGCGGATGTGGCCAAAGGCGTAGTTGATCTGGGTCATCCTGTCCAGGTCCTGCTTGGGGATCAGGGTATGGTAGGGGTGATCCGCTAGGTAGCAAATGACATCGGGTGTGCGCATGTCGCCCTCCTTGGATGTTTTCTTTCTTGCCTGTATCTTACCCCGAACGGGCACAGAAAGGAAAGCGCGGATGGGGAACAGAAAGTTTTAGACTTTGAAGTTGAATAAACAATAAAAACAGGATGTTTTTAAAGTGAATGTCAAAAACTTCCTGTTTTGAAAAATGGTTTGCTTAGATGTTCGCTTCGCCGCAGGAATTGGCCCTGGCGCAGCCCGCGCAATTGGCGCAGGCGCCGCCGGCCTTCCGGCTTTTCAGGGTGCCGCGCACAATGACTGTCAGCAGCGCAAGCACAAGCACGCCCACGATTATGGTGCTGAGGTTTTCCACAATACAGTTCATCAGCATTCTCCTTCCTTACCGCGCTTTGGCCATGTTCAGGGCAGGGTGGCGCGGCTGGCTGCGGGGCCGGAAGAGCAGGAAGAGGAAGGCCGCGAAGCAAAGCAGCGCCAGAATGCCGCCGGTGGTCAGGCTTTGGGTTTGCATGAGCGTGCCCAATTGATAGACCATGAAGGAGATGAACCAGGCGAAAACGGTCTGGTACACCAGGGCGAAGGCCGTCCAGGGCGCTGAGTTCATCTCACGCCGGATGGCGCCCACAGCCGCGAAGCAAGGAACGCACAGCAAGTTAAACAGGATGAAGGAAGCCCCGGAGAGCGACGTGAAGTCCGCCGCGATGCGCGCCCAGATTTCGGCGCCGTCCTCCGCCACCTCGGCAAAGCCGTAGAGCACGCCGAAGGTGCCCACCACGTTTTCCTTGGCGATGAGGCCAGTGAAAGTGGCGACGGCGGACTGCCAGGTGCCAAAGCCCAGGGGGGCGAACACCGGGGCGACCAGGCCGCCAATCAGGGCCAGCAGGCTGGTGTTGTTGTCAGACACCATCATCAGCCTGCCGTCCGCCACCCCAAAGGCCTGCAGGAACCACAGCACCACGGAGGAAATCAGGATGACGCTGCCCGCCCGCTTGATGAAGGACCAGCCGCGCTCCCAGGCAGCGCGCAGGATGTTCACAAGCCGGGGCAAGTGGTAGGGCGGCAGCTCCATCACAAAAGGCGCGGCCTCACCCGCGAAGCGTTTGGTCTTGCGCAGGATGATGCCCGACAGCACCACCGCCAGCACGCCGATGAAGTAGGCCAGGGCCGCCACCCAGCCGGAGTTGCCGTACAGGGCGCCCGCGAACAGGGCGATGATGGGCATCTTGGCGGAGCAGGGGATGAAGGAGGTGGTGATGATGGTCATGCGGCGGTCCTGCTCGCGCTCTATGGTGCGGCTGGCCATGATACCGGGCACCGAACAGCCCGAGCCAATCAGCATGGGGATAAAGCTCTTGCCCGACAGGCCAAAGCGGCGGAAGACCCGGTCCATGATGAAGGCGACGCGCGCCAGGTAGCCCACGTCCTCCAGCAGGCCCAGCAGGAAGAACAGCATCAGCATCTGGGGCACGAAGCCCAACACTGCGCCGACGCCCGCGATGATGCCGTCCACCACCAGGCCAATCAGCCAGGACGCGACCTTCACGCTTTCCAGGAAGGCGCGCGCGGGCACCGCGATCCAGTCGGAAAACAGGGTATCGTTGGTGAAGTCGGTCACCATGGTGCCAATGGTGGTGACGGAGATAAAGTAGAGCAGGAACATCACCAGGGCGAAAATGGGCAGGGCCAGCAGGCGGTGGGTGACGATGCTGTCAATGCGGTCGGACAGGTTCATCTTGCCGGTGGCCCTGGCTTTCTTGTGCACGGCTTCGGACAACTGCTGAATCAACTCGTAGCGCTGTTGGGTGATGAGGGATTCGCCGTCATCTTCCATCCTATCTTCCAGGTCTTGGGTAATGGAGGTTACTTGAACGGTGATTTCATCCGGCAGCGCCAGGGCTTCCTGGACTTTTACATCGCCTTCCAGCAGCTTGACGGCATGATAGCGCAGCAAGTCGTTTGACACGCGGCTGGACAGCAGGGCTTCAATGGCTTGGAGGCTATCAAGCACCTCGCCGGAAAAGCATTCCGGGGTCTCCTGGTGGCTGTCCCGGGCGGCAGAGAAGGCCTTGAGCAGTTCCTCCGTGCCCTCGCCTTTGAGGGCGGAAATCTCCACCACCGGGCAGCCCAGTTCCTGGGACAGCTTCCCGGTATCAATGGTGTCCCCGCTCTTGCGCACCAGGTCCATCATGTTCAGCGCGATGACCACCGGCAGGCCCAACTCAAGCAGCTGGAGGGTCAAAAACAGGTTGCGCTCCAGGTTGGAAGCGTCTACCACGTTCAGGATGACATCGGGCTGCTCTTTTGTGAGGTAGTCGCGGGTGATGACTTCCTCTGGCGTATAGGGCGACAGGGAGTACACACCCGGCAGGTCCTGCAGGGTCAGGTCACGTTTGCCGCGGATGAGGCCTTCCTTCTTTTCGATGGTGACCCCGGGCCAGTTGCCAACGTACTGGTTGGAACCGGTGAGGTGGTTAAACAGCGTAGTCTTGCCGCAGTTGGGGTTTCCGGTCAGGGAGATAACCATGGGCGGTTGCTTCCTTTCGTGATTAGCATTGGCTAACTTGATAGCCTAGAAAAAGGCACAGGGTTGCCCCAGGCCTTCATGTTACTGGGTGTGGCTTACTCAATCTCAACGAGAGCGGCTTCCGCCTTGCGCAGGGTGAGCTCGTAGCCACGCACGGTCAGCTCCATGGGGTCGCCCAGGGGGGCCAGCTTGCGGACGAAGATTTCAGCGCCCTTGGTGAGGCCCATTTCCATGATGCGGCGCTTGAGCGCGCGTTCGCCATGCAGACGCTTGACGGTCACCCGGCTGCCAACCGCAGCCTGATCCAGGGTTTTCATGCCTTGCTCCTCAAACATGGATGTGGCGGGCCATGCCCTGGCCCAGGGCGATGCGGCTGCCCTTCACCAGCAGGATGAGGTCCCCGCCCAGGCCGCCCACCACGGTGACATCGCTGCCGGACACAAAGCCCAGCTCGCCCAGGCGCTGGCGCAAATCCGGCGGGCCGGAAATCCTGCGGATTACGTGGGTCTCCCCCGGTTTCATCAAGGTCAACGGCATTTTGTGCCCCCTCCTGGTTCATGTATCGTTAGCATTTGCTAACCCGTTGGTGAATAATAAGCCAGCAATCTGGCGATTTGAAGTTTATTCCGTCTAACCCCCGCTGTCAAGGGGTATGACGCACTCTTACAATCATTTTCAGTAGTCAAACATGATTTGGCGTGCAGAAGTAAAAATATAGAGATGCTTGTTTTACCAGTGAATTGATTCCTTGGTCAAGGAAGTTCAGGGCGTAAGGGCACGTCTTTTGCAATGAAGCGCGCAATCACAAACAAAATGAACCGGACAACCGGGAAAAGATGGTATACTGTGCGATGAAAACAGAAGCAGGAGCCAAGACGATGATCAAGAACCTGATAATTGACATGGGCAATGTGCTCATCCAGTTCAACCCCGCGCTGTTCATCGACCGCCAGGGCATCAAAGACATTGAAGGCCACCAGGCGCTGATGCGGAAAGTCTTCCATTCTGTGGAGTGGGTGCAGATGGACTGGGGCGTGCTGGATGAAAGCCAGTGCGAGAGCCTGGTGCTGCCGCGCCTGCCAAAGCATTTGCACAAAGCCGCCAGCCAGCTGATCCACAACTGGTCCAGCCCCGTGGTGCCCATCCCCGGCATGGCGGACTTCCTCAAGCGCTGCAAGGAAGCTGGATTCAAGCTTTACCTGCTGTCCAACGCCTCCAGGCGCCTGCACGACTACTGGCAGGACATCCCAGGGCATGAGCATTTTGACGGCCTGGTGGTGTCCGCCGACGTGGGCCTCATCAAGCCCCAGCCGGAGATTTTTGAGCATCTGCTGGACAGCTACCAGCTCAAGGCCGCAGAATGCCTGTTCATTGACGACATGCCGCTGAACATTGCGGGCGCTTACCAGGCCGGCATCCCGGGCTTCATCTTCCGGGACAATCTGGAGGAATTGGAAGCGCTCGTTTTCGGAAAGCAGTAAGCCTACAACAAAAGCAAAAGCGCTTGATGACCCGCATCAAGCGCTTTTTGTGACCGAAAAATCTTAGAATCCCACGCTGAAACCGCCATCCACCACCAAGGTGGTGCCGGTGACAAACTGGGATGCCGGGGCAGCTAGGTAAAGTGCTGCCCAGCCGATGTCCATGGGCTGCCCGGCGCGGGCCATGGGCGTGTGGCCCATGATTTTCTGGTAGCGCGCGGGGTCGGTGTCGGTGGCCTTGCGGAACATGGGGGTGTCGATGAAGCCGGGCAGGATGGCGTTAACCCGGATGCCGTCGATGGACACCTCCCCCGCCAGGCTGCGCACCAGGCCCAGCATGCCGGTCTTGGCGGCGCTGTAGGCCGCCACCTGGGTCAAGGCGTTGGTGGCGGCCATGGAGGAGATAAACAATATGCTGCCGGATTTCTGCGCGCGCATCATGGGCAGGAAGGCCTGGGTCAGAAAAAAGGAGCCCAGCAGGTGGACGTCCAGGATGCCCTGGAAATCTTCCCGGGTCAGCTGCTCCACCGGCTTTTTGACATGCTTGCCGGCGTTGTTCACCAAGACATCGATGCGGCCATAGGTGTCCAGCACCTTTTTGGCCAAAGCCTTGCAATCCGCGTCCAGGCTGACATCGGACACCTCATAGGCCGCGCGCTCGCCCAGCTCCTTACAGGCTTCCTGCAGCAATTCCTCCCGCCGCCCGGTCAGCACCACCTGGGCGCCCGCGGCGTGCAGGCTGCGCGCGATGGCCAGACCCAGGCCGCTGCCGCCGCCGGTGATGAGGGCCACCCGGCCCTGCATGCTGAAGGCTTGCTCAAACAAGTGATTCAATCGATTATCCCTCCATGTGATGGGTCAGGGCATCGTAAATGCCCAGCAGGTATTGCACGCCCAGCGCCCTGTCATACAGGCCGTAGCCGGGCAGGGACTGCTCGCCCCAGATGGCGCGGCCGTGGTCCGGGCGCACCGGCCCGTCAAAGCCGATGTCCAGCAAGGCCTTTATGATTTCCACCATGTCCAGCGACCCGTCCTTGGAGTAGTGCGCCGCCTCCTCAAACACGCCGGGGGCGTGGTGTTTGGTGTTGCGCAGGTGGGCAAAGTGGACGCGGCCCTTCAAGGAGCGGATGATGGCCGGGATGTCGTTGTCCGGCTTGCTGCTTAAGCTGCCCGAGCACAGGGTCACCCCGTTGTGCGGGTTGTCCACCGCTTTTAACAGCTTCTGGATGGGGTCCAGCCCTGTCACGATGCGCGGCAGGCCAAACACGCTCCAGGCGGGGTCATCAATGTGGATGGCCATGTTGACATCGTACTTGTCACACACAGGCATGATGGCCTTTAAGAAATACACCAGGTTGTCAAACAGCTTGGTTTCGTCAATGCCCTGGTAGAGCTCAAACAGGCGCTTGATGTTGGCCATGCGCTCGGGCTCCCAGCCGGGCAGCAGGTAGCCGCCGCTGTTTTTGCCCATCTGCTCAAACATCTTTTCGGGCACAATCTGGTCGATCTGCGCCTGGTCGTAATAGAACACGGTGGCGCCGTCCTCGCGCACCTTGAACAGGTCCGAGCGCACCCAGTCAAACACGGGCATGAAGTTGTAGCAGACCAGGTGGATATCGTTCCGGCCCAGTTTTTCAATGGTGCGGATGTAATTTTCGATGTATTGGTCACGGCTGCCCGCGCCCACCTTGATGTCGTCATGCACGTTGACGCTTTCAATGCCCAGCAGTTTCAGCCCCGCTTCCTCCACCTGGTGCTTGAGGGCTTTGATGCGTTCCTCCGGCCAGTCCTGCCCGGGCAGGGCGTCATAGAGGGTACTGATAATTCCGACAAGCCCCGGAATCTGGCGGATTTGCCACAATTTGACGGTGTCCTGCGCTTCGCCAAACCACCGCATGGACATTTTCATGGAGATGGCCTCCTTTGTTGATTCAAAATCGCCAAACCCATCCTATCACAAAGGGCTGGCTTTACTCAAGGTAATGACAGCGTTTAGCAGCCCAGGAAAAGGTTTTGATAAAAGCGATAGCCTTGCGTCAGTACCGCAACCGGGATGCGCTCATCCCGGCTGTGGATCATGTTCAGGTGTTCCCTTGAAAAGGCAAAGCCGGAGAAGCGGTAGACATTGTCCGCAATCCTGCAGAAGTGCCGGCTGTCGCTGGCTGCCACCATCAGATAAGGCGAGACAATGGCCTCGGGGTAGGCAGCGTTGATGGATGTTTTTAACCGCTCCCAGGCATCTCCCGTGGTGGGGGAGACTGCGGAAGGCTGACTGCCTTTGACGATGTTGACCTCCACCGGGTGGCCTCCCAGCGTCCGCTTCAGCTGTTCCCCCGCTTTTTCCATGCTGTCCCCGGGAATCAGGCGCAAGTTGAGCCCGGCGGTCGCCTGGCCGGGTAGCACGTTGTAGGCGGGGGAGGCAGAAAGGCGCGTGAGGGCGGCAGTGGTGCGCACCAGGGCGTTCAATTCCCCGCCGGACTTTTTGCAAATCAGGTCCAGCACCGGCGCAAAGCACCAGAGGTTGGCGAAAATCAGCTTGTACACAAAGGTGGAATGGCGCCCCAGGGTGTCAAACAACTCTTCCGCGGGCTTGGTCAGGGTGAAGGGCAGGGGTTTTTTCAGCAGGGTGTTCAACGCTTTTGATAATTCCCCCACCGCCTGCCTGGCCGGGGGCGCCGAGGCATGTCCGCTCTTGCCCTTTGCCACAAGGTCTATAAAGACGCTGCCTTTTTCTGCGATGCCAATCAAGGCGGCGTTTTCCTTGACCCCGGGGAAGACATTGGTCACCACCGCCCCGCCCTCATCCAGCACGAAGGCCGGCTGGATGCCGCGCCTGTTCAACTCGTCCACGATGGCGAAGGCGTCCTGGCCCAAAGTCTCCTCATCCCCGCCAAAGGAGAGGTAGACATCGTTTTGCGGCACAAAGCCGGCATGCAAGGCGTTTTCCGCGGCTTCCAGCACGCATAGCAGGGAACACTTGGTGTCCACCGCGCCCCGGCCCCAGATGTCCCCGTCCTTGATGAGGCCGGAAAAGGGCGGCACCGACCAGGCCGCCTCATCCACCGGCACTACGTCATAATGCGCCATCAGCACACTGGGCTTCTCAGCGCTTTTGCCCCTGATGTGAAAGAGCAGGCCGTTTTCCCCCACGCGTTCGGGCGGCGCCTGTTGATGGAGTTTGGGGTACAGGGTTTTCAGTAGTTCCCGGAAGCGTTCAAAGGCCTGGGCATCCGCGCGTCCTGCCTCGGTATAGCTGACAGTGGGCACCTGCAGCATCTTGGATAAATGTTCAGCCAGGCGATTCTCATCCACCTGGATGTCCGGGGCGCTTGTCGCGCTTTGCTTTTCGGGCACAAAGCGCAAGGCGCGGATGACCAGCAGGGCAACAAACGCCAGCAGCAGCGCCAGCACGACATAAAGAGCAATCATGCCTTTTTTCCCAGCTTGCCCTGCTTGTACAGCACGCGGGCGACCCCGATGGCAATCAGCGCGCCCACGGGCACCAGGATGCTGACCGATTTTGACAGCGAGGGCACCAGCATGAAGAGCACCACCATGAACAGCAGCGGGGCGATGGCAATCTTGGGGTTCTTGGAGATAAAGACCACGCCCAGGGCGCCAAAGAGGGCGGGCAGGATGTTGTCAAAGGCGGGCTTCAAGGCAGGGGACTCCAGCACAGGCTGGAGCGAGCCCAGCAGGAAAACGCCCAGGGCGATGATGAGGGTGGTGATGATGGAAGAGGACGCGATGGCGATGGTGGAGATGACATCCCCCTCCTCCGTGCCCGCGCGCACATTGGCGGCCTGCAGGGCGTTGAGCGCCGCGGGCACCTTCAAATTGGTGAGGTTGCCGGTGACAAAGCCCAGGTAGGAGCCGCCCGTACCCAGCATGGGCACGAAGGTGAAGACCTCGATGATGCCCACCGTCCAATACATGGGCAGCACGCCCACCAGGGCCTTGAGCAGGGCCGACAACGGCGGCCAGGCGTCAAAATAGATGCAGATGGCGGCGGGGATCATCAGCATGATGGCCAGCGCCATCCCGGCCCAGAGCCGCCCAGCCTTGTGCACCTGGTTTTCGTAGGCGGAAAGCGTAACAACCGGCTTTTGTGTGGTCATGTCAATTTCCTCCCATGATGGCGGTGATGGGGATAGACAGCGCCATGGCGCCCAGCATGGACAGCGGCAGGGCGTACTGCTCCAGCCAGGACCATTTCAGCACCTTGATGAGCAGGCCGCACACCAGCATCAGCAGGGCCGACATCAGGGCCACCGCGATGGGGATGAAGCCGGGCAGGCCCGCGCGCACATTGGCAAAGAGCAGGCCCACAAAGGCCGAGATCATGCCCAGGAAGAGCGCGTCCTGCAGGATTTCGCCCCAGCGGCGGTCCTTGCCCGTCAGGGAGACCATGCCGCCCTGGATTTTCTTTAAGCCAAACAGCACCAACAGCAGGCCCGAGAGGATGCCCAGGGACATCACCCAGGCGATGGTGGCGAAGGTGGCGGCATCGGTGATGGTCTCCGTCACCGGCGCGCCCATGGCGCTGACCGCCAGGGTGGCAGCGGGCAGCTCATAGGTGACCGCGCCCAGGACGCTTAAGCGGTACCAGGGAAAGGGCAGGCCCAGGAACTTGCTCAAGGTGATGACGCCCACCAGGATGGACACGGCGGGCGCCACGGAAAACAGCATGCTGGACAGGATGGTTTTGCGGATGACGCCGCTTGCGATGTTCAGCTTCCTGGCCTGGCGCGCGGCTTTCACCAGAAAATGGACCGACTGGGCCAGGATGAACACCACCACCAGCCCCGACAGCAGGTACAAGAAAGGATGGTTGACAGAAAACGCCATACAGACCTCCCCCTGTGAAGTTTTTACGAACCGCTTTGATTATACACGTTTTTCCATTATGCGTGGCTTGGGATTGATTTCGTTGAAGAAGGCCGCCGCCAGCATCACGATGCCGCCCACCAGCTGCCAGAAGGTGACGCTTTCCTTGAGCAGCAGCAGCGACAGCAGCACGGCGACCAGGGGGTCCAGGTAGCTCAAGATGGCCACCTGCTGGCCTTTCAGGCGCACGATGGAGATGAAGTAGAGGGCATAGCACAGCCCGGTGTGGAAGACGCCCAGGATGATGAGGGAAACCCAGCCGGAAACATCCAGGGATTGCACATGGAAGCCCTCTCCCAGCAGGATGGTGGGCACCATGACGATGCTCGCGCCCACAAACTGCAAGGTGGCGCGCACCAGGCCGTCAATCTGCCCGGACAGGCGGTTGATGGTGATAACCGTGGCATACAGCACGGCGCTGGCCAGCCCCAGCAGCACGCCCTTGACATCTGAAGAATTGCCGAAGGAAACGCCCAGTATCAGCACCAGGCCCAGGGTGGACAGGGCGAAACAAACACCTGTTTCCGGGTTAAACTTTCCTTCAGCAGCACCATGCCAAACACAATCATCAGGGTGGGCGCCAGGTAGTAGGCCAGGGTGGCCAGGGCGATGCTGGTGTGCTTGTAGGCCTCAAACAGCAAAATCCAATTGAAGGCCATCACGGCGCCCGACAGCAGGAACTTCCACAGCTGCTTTTTGTGTTCAATCAATAAGCGGTGCTTGCCGCTGATGAGCAGGTACAGCCCCAGCACAACAAGGGCGATGACCGCGCGAAACAGCGCGATCTCGGCGCTGGGCAGCGGGATGCCGCGCACAAGCAGGCCCACGGTGCCAAAGGCGATCACCGTGATGAGGAGCAGTTTCCTGGCCTTGCCGGGGTCCGGGTTGGGGGCGGGACGTGTGTCCATTGCTCACCTGCGACATGCTAATGGCTGCATGGTAGTGCTTGCGCCTGGCCCGGTCAAGTTTATCTTAGGTACAAAAAACGCGGCCACGCGGGCCGCGTTCACGCGAAATCGCCGTTCTTACAGCTTTTTCAGCTCCTCGAACACTTCGTTCAGGTCCGGCAGCTGGGGGATGTCATAGACCTTCACCCAGCGCACGATGCCCTCTTTGTCGATGATGATGTTGACGCGCTTGGACGCGCCCAGGTCATCCAGGAAGATGCCCTGCTCCTGCGCCACCTTGCCATGGGGATAGAAGTCCGACAGCAGCTTGGTCTTGCGGATGGACAGCACCTGCGCCCAGACCTTCTTGCTGGCCGCGGGGTCCACGCTCATGCCCAGGGCCACGGTGTTGAGCTTTTCAAACTTGTCGTGGTTGGCTTCCAGGGCGCGCATCTGGTCGGTGCACACGCTGGTCCACGCCAGCGGATGCCAGGACAGAAGCACTTTCTTGCCGCGCAGGTCGGACAATTTGGTCTTGCCGCCCTTGCTGTCTTCCAGGGTAAAATCGGGCGCGGTGGCGCCGACTTT
>JAAYLK010000020.1 GCA_012521895.1 Clostridiales bacterium | reverse complement strand
CCTGGGCTATGAGGAGGTGGAGAACTTCGCCTTCATCATGGACTATTTTGAGGGGGACGCGAAGCGCGTCAAGGACTTGCTGGACAAGTACAACCTGAAGATGGCCAACCTCTACCAGCACTTCAAGGACGACGACGATCTGGACTACGAAAACGCCATCAAGTTCATCGGCTTCATGAAGCAAATCGGGGCAAAATACTTAAACCTCCAGGGCACCATGTGGAACGATGAGCCGCTCAACCGCCCCATGGACCGTGAGAAAATCCTGAAATACGCCAAACTGAGCAACAAAATCGGGCAGCTGGCCCGTGACAACGGCATCACCGCCTGCTTCCACCCCCACGCCCAGACCAATGTGTACACCCAGGAGGAGGTCCAGCTGTTCCTGGACAGCACCGACCCCAAGCTGGTCAGCCTCTGCCTGGACACCGCGCACACCGCGATTGCCGGCATGGACGTGGTGAAGGCCTTTGAGCGCTGGGCGGAGCGGATTGCCTACGTCCACCTCAAGGACGTGGACCCGGACCTGTCCAAGTACAAAAACCCCATGCACTCCTTCTGCGAGCTGGGGGTTGGCACGGTGGACTTCCGCGGCGTGCACAAGGCGCTCAGGAACGTGGGCTATGACGGCGTGCTGTGCGTGGAGCTGGACACCCGCCCGGTGTGCAACTACAAGTCCGCCATGATTTCCAGGCAATACCTTCACAACGCTTTGGGTTTATAAGCACAACGGGAGGATCGATCATGAGCCATCCCCTGTCATTCAGCGACGCCAACGCCATCACCCGCGCCTACCTGGACAGCCTGCTGTTTGAGATGCGCCACATCGGCGCGGTGCTCCCGGACACCTCCTTTGAGCTGTTCGGGGAACATTTTTCCACCCCTGTCACAACGGCCGCGCTGTCCCACTTAAAGGGCAAGGACAAAAACGGCATGGTGGAGATGGCCGAGGGCTGCGCGCAAAATGGGGCGGTCTGCTTTGCCGGCATGGGAGACACGGAGGAGCTTGGGCAGATGGCGGCCACCGGCGCCCGCTTCATCAAAATCATCAAGCCCTACCAGGACCGGGACATGATCACGTCCCGGCTGCAATCTGCCTGTGAACAGGGCGCGTTGGCGGTGGGCATGGACCTGGACCACACCTTCAACTGGGAGGGGGAGCAGGACATCGTGCTGGGCCTGCCCATGGCACCGCTGACGGAAAGCGAGCTGGCTGAACTGGTAAAATTTGCCGGCCTGCCCTTCGTCTTCAAGGGCGTGCTCAGCGTTCATGACGCGCAAAAGGCGATGGACCTGGGGGCCAAGGGCATCGTGGTGTCCCACCACCATGGCATCCTGCCCTATGCCGCGCCGCCGCTGTTGGTGCTGCCGGACATTGTGGCGGCGGTCAAAGGCCGCATGAAGATCTTTGTGGACTGCGGCATCAGCAGCGGCTATGACGTGTTCAAGGCGCTGGCCTTGGGCGCGGACGCGGTCAGCGTTGGCCGGGCCATCATGGAGCCTTTGAAGGAGCATGGCGGCAAGGGCGTCGCGGACAGGCTTTCGCACATCACCAAGGAGCTGCGCGGCGTCATGGCGCGCACCGCCTGCGCGAACCTGTCCGACATCGGCCCGCACCTGCTTCGGAAACGCGCGTTCTAAGCAATCAAGGGAATCAATCGTTCAAGAAGGTCAAACCGGCCTTCTTTTTATATCCGTTCATTCAGAAAAAAGACAGCCATTTTCTTTGCCCATATCCCTGCGCTGGCATACACTGTTGGCATTTGAATCAATGAGGTGTGTCCATGCAAAGGGTCATCATCCCCCCCAACTACAAGGCGACGCTGAACCTGTACGAGACCCAGGAAGGCATCGCCCTCATCAAGGAGACCTTCACCGGCTTTCTCACCAAGGCGCTGAATTTGAAACGTGTGTCCGCCCCCTTGTTTGTGGAGGCGGCCAGCGGCCTCAATGACGACCTCAACGGTGTGGAGCGCCCGGTCAATTTTGATGTCAAACAGGATGGCAGCCCGGTGCAGGTGGTGCATTCCCTGGCCAAATGGAAGCGCCAGGCACTGCGACAGTACGGCTTCCCGGTGGGGGAAGGCCTGTACACCGACATGAACGCCATCAGGCGCGATGAGGAACTGGACAACCTCCACTCCATCTATGTGGACCAGTGGGACTGGGAAAAGGTCATCCGCGAGGAGGACAGGACGCTGGACACCCTGATGGACGCCATGCAAAATATCACCACCGCCATCATCTGCACCTATGACCTGCTCAAGTGGAAGTACCCCGGCTTGAAGCTGCGCTTCAAGCACGACATGAGCTTTGCCACCTCACAGGAACTGGAGGACCTCTGGCCGGAGCTGACACCCAAGCAGCGGGAGGAGCGCTTCACCCGCCAGCATAAGTCCGTGGGCATCCTGCAAATCGGCGGCAAGCTGAAGTCCGGTCAGAAGCACGATGGCCGCGCGCCGGACTATGACGACTGGGCGCTCAACGGGGACATCCTCTTTTGGCACGAGGCGCTCCACTGCGCGGTGGAGCTGTCCAGCATGGGGGTGCGGGTCTCACCCCAGTCAATGGACTACCAATTGAAGGCCTCAGGCTTTGATAAGCGGAGGGAACTGCCCTTCCACAGGGCGCTGCTGGCAGGCCAGCTGCCCCCCGCCATGGGGGGCGGCATCGGTCAGAGCCGCATGTGCATGCTGCTGATGGGCAAGGCCCACATTGGCGAAGTGCAGTCCTCCTACTGGGATGAGGAGACGCGCGCGGCCTGCGCGCGGGCAGGCATCCCCCTGTTGTAAGAATAAAAACAATAAAAATACAATCAGGCGTTTTGCCGGAACACCAAACCGTGTCGCGAAAAACAAGGAAAACACAATGTTGATTTTCTGACGCTTTGCCGGCTTGTCTGTTCCGGCAAACCAAACAAGAAAGTCCCGCTTGTTTTATGGAACTTGACAAGTTTCCGGCCGTTTTGATACTATCTACTTGTTCGGCTTTGCCCTTAGGTTTCCTTTGGGGATTGCTGTTTAGATACACAGGGGGCTTTCTTCGCGGAACATGTTCCGCTTTGAACATACAGATTGTAGACCATCTGATGATTTGCTGCTTGTCGTCATTCAGCGATAGGGCCGGGGGATGTATTCCCGCGGCTGTTTTTATTCAGCCGGACAATAAAATGATTGATGTATGAGAGTACGAAGAAGGAGGAAACCATGCCGACCATCGCTTGGATCCTGATCGCGCTTGTGGCTTTGGCCCTAGGCGCCTTTGGCGGATTCAGCTACAGCAAGAACACATTGGAAAAGAAAATCGGCCGCGCGGACAAGTACGCCAAGGAATTGCTGGACGACGCCATGCGCAAGGCTGACGAAAAGAAAAAAGAAACCATCTTGGAAGCTAAGGAAGAAGTGCTGCGCCTCAAGGGCGAATTGGACAAGGAAATCAACGACCGCCGCTCTGAGCAGACCCGCGCGGAACGCCGCGTTGCCCAGCGCGAAGAGACCATGGACAAGAAGCTGGACAACCTGGAAAAGCGCGAGGAGCGCATGAACCAGAAGTCCGAGGAAATCACCAAGCGCTTAAGCGAAGCCGAAGCCCTGCGCGACAAGCAGGCGGGTGAACTGGAGCGCATCGCGGGCTTGACAGCGGACGAAGCCACCCAGGCCATCATCGCCCGGGTTGAGAAGGAAGCCTACCACGACGCCGCCCAACTGGTGCGCGACATCGAGCAAAACGCCAAGGAAGAGGGCAACAAGAAGGCCCGCAATATCATCGCCCTGGCCATCCAGAAATGCGCCTCCGACCATGTGGCGGAGACCACGGTGTCCGTCATCAACCTGCCCAATGACGACATGAAGGGCCGCATCATTGGCCGTGAGGGCCGCAACATCCGCGCGCTGGAGCAGGCCACCGGCGTTGACCTCATCATCGACGATACGCCCGAAGCCGTCATCATCTCCGCCTTTGACCCGGTGCGCCGCGAAATCGCCCGCATCGCCATTGAGAAACTGCTCCAGGATGGCCGCATTCACCCCGCCCGCATTGAGGAGATGGTGGAAAAAGCCAAGAAGGACGTGGAGGAGCAGATCAAGGAAGCCGGCGAGCAGGCCGTGTTTGAGACCGGCCAGCACGGCATGCACCCGGAGATTATCCGCGTGCTGGGCCGCATGAAGTACCGCACCAGCTATGGCCAGAACGTCTTGAAGCACTCCATTGAAGTGGCCCATCTGACCGGCCTCATGGCGGCGGAACTGGGCGAAGACCCGCACATCGCCAAGCGCGCTGGCCTCCTGCACGACCTGGGCAAGGCCCTGGACCGTGAGCAGGAAGGCACCCACACCCAGCTGGGCGCGGACCTGGCGCGCAAGCACAAGGAGCACCCCGAGGTCATCCACGCCATGCTGTCCCACCACAACGATGTGGAGCCCCAGTCCGTCATCGCCGTGCTGGTGCAGGCCGCCGACGCCATCTCCGCCGCCCGGCCCGGCGCCCGGCGTGAAATGCTGGAGAACTACATCAAGCGCCTGACCAAGCTGGAAGAGATCGCCACCTCTTTCGCCGGCGTTGAAAAATGCTACGCCATCCAGTCCGGCCGCGAGGTGCGCATCATGGTCAAGCCCGATGACATCAACGATGAGGGCATCCGCATCATCGCCAAGGACATCGCTAAGCGCATCGAGAACGAGATGGAGTACCCCGGCCAGATCCGCGTGAACGTCATCCGCGAAACGCGCAGCATCGAATACGCCAAGTAAGTTGAACACCCTTCCGGGGCCGCGTGCAGCGGCCCCTTTTTGACGGAGGCGCCATGAACCAGATCATCACCCCCTACAAAATCCTGTCCGCGGATTGCGACCGCCATGGTTTTTGGCGGATGAACCGCATTTTGGTGCTGATGCAGGAGCTGGCCGGCGAGCACAGCGAGCAGCTGGGCTTCAGCTTCGCCAACACCTTGAAGCTGGGCGCGGTCTGGGTGGTGACGCGCAACGAGTTTGAGGTGCTGCGCTACCCTGTCATCGGCCAAAGGGTCATCGGCCGCAGCTTCCCCGGACGCGCCCGGCGGGGCATCTACCCGCGTTACTATCAAATTGAGGATGAGCAGGGCAAGGCCCTGGTGCGCGGCAGCAGCTTCTGGGCGCTTGCGGATGTGGAAACCCGCAGCATGACCGACCGCCAGGAGATTGTGGACGCCATGCCCGACAACAGCGCGTTGACGCCGTACTTCCGCAACCCCATGGCGCCGGAGGAGGTGCAAGGGGAAGACATCAAAACCGGCGCCTGGCAGCCGGTGTATACGGACCTGGACCGCAACGGCCATGTCAACAACACCCGCGCCGCCGACTGGGCTCTGTGCTTCCTGTCCCAGGAGGCGGATTTAAGCCGCCACCCGGTGAAGAGCCTGGCGGCCTCCTACCACAAGGAGATGCTGGAAGGTCAGCAAGTGGACCTGGCGTTCAGCTTTCGGGAAACTGCATTTGGCCTGCGCTGTGAAACAAATGGGGAGGCGGCTTTGAAGATGTCGGGTACCTTGAGTGAGAAGGCCGTACCGCCCGGGGAAGCGCTGTATTAAAACCACATATAATAAGCCGCGTGACACCACGCGGCATAACAAATGCTTTGTAATCTATTTACTGCCCCAAATCAAAATCCGTGTTGGCGGCGATGCCCTTCAGCAGTGACACCATGGACGCGCTCAATCTGTGATTGGCGTTGAGCATCAGCTCATAGCGCATCCCGCCGCCCAGAAAGACGCAGGCCAGGTCCACGCCGTTGTCCGCTTTGATAAGGATGTAGGGGTTCCCGCGCGCGGTGAACAGTTCGTAAGCCTGCCCCTTGTAGGCGGCGGCCAGGGCGGTCAGGGTCTGGGCGTCCATGTCTGCCAGGGTCCGGTCATCCGCGCGCACCTGCAGCGTCAGGGTGAAGGTGCCGGCGATGTCAACAGCCATCACGTCCAGGCCTTCGCTGTCCAACTGGCTTCTGGCCTCGTCCGCGGTCAGCCCGTATAGCTTCAGCACCGGGTCATCCTGCGCCATGTCCCGGGTGAACACGTCAAGCGTGGTGGGGAAGTTGACCGTGACGCCAAAGCGCGGCAGGTTGGCGGTGGTGGCTGCGGCAATGAAGGGAAGGGTCACAGCAAGCACCAACAGCCCAAGGGCTATGCTTTTTTTCTGGCTACCCCACTTCACAGCGCGGCCACCTCTTGTTCAGCCCGGCGCATGATGTCCACCATCTTGTCGCAGAAGGCGTCAAATTCAGGGTCTTCCACCTGGCGGTCCTTGTTGTTCATGATGTATTCCAAGGACAGCTGCATGCCCTGGTCTAAGCGGGTTTTGGCGCGGAAGCCGGGCACCAGGCGCTTGATCTTGGTGTTGTCAAAGACGGCGCAGTTGGCCTTGTCGCCCAGCATGCTGCCGGTGAAGTCATAGTCCTGCGTCTGGGCCAGCAAGGTGGAGGGCACATAGCAGGGGATGAAGGGCCGGTCCAGGGCTTCTGACAGCTGGCGGTGAATCTGGTTCCAGGTCAGCGCCTCATCTGAGGTGATGTGCACCGCCTCGCCGATGGCGTGGTCATTGCCCATCAGGCCGATGAAGGCGTCCGCGAAGTCGTCCGACCAGGTCACGGTCCACAGGCTGGTGCCGTCACCCGGAATCAGCACGGGCTTGTTGTTCAACACACGCTGGATGATCTGCCAGCTGCCCTTGTGGCCGTGGATGGACAGCGGCAGGCTGCCCAAACCGTAGGTGTGGCTGGGGCGCACGATGGTAACCGGGAAGTTCTTGCGGTCCCGGACGTAAATCAGCTCCTGCTCGCAGGCGATCTTGTTGCGGGAATACTGCCAGTAGGGGTTGGTCAGGGGGCTGGACTCGGTGATGAGGTGGTTGCGCATGGGCTTGATGTAGGCCGAGGCGGAGGAGATGAAGATGTATTGCCGGGTCTTGCCGGTGAACAGGCGGATGTCGCGCTCCACCTGCTCCTGGGTGAAGGCCACAAACTGGGCCACCACATCAAAGCTTAAGCCCTTCAGGGCTTCCGCCGCTGCTTTTTTATCGTTGATGTCACACAGGATGGTCTTGGCGCCGGGCACCAGGTCGTTCTTGTTGCCGCGGTTGAGCAGCGTCACATCCCAGCCCTGCGCGACCAGCTTCCGGGTGATGGGCAGGCTGATGGTGCCGGTGCCGCCGATAAACAATGCTTTCATCGTAATCCCTCATTCAATCAATTGTGTTGGTTTTATTGTACACAAAGCCGGGGTTCCCCGCAAGACGGTGACGATTTGTGCATTTCACGGCGACCAGATTTGACAGGTTTTATCTCTACGGCGTATAATACACAGGTTATTGACCAATTTGGCCGCAGGGCCGCAGAAGGAGTCCATTTTGTCCCAAGAGAACGGTTTTATTTCCCTGGATGTATCCAAAGAAATCCTCAAAGCCCTTGAATTTATGGGCATCACCACCCCCACCCAGATTCAGCGGGAGACCATCCCGCCCATGATGGCGGGCACAGACATCATCGGCATCGCGCCCACGGGCACCGGCAAAACGCTGGCCTTTGGCATCCCGATGCTGGAGTACATCAGCCTGACGGAGACCCGCGTGCAGGAATTGGTGCTGGCGCCCACGCGCGAGCTGGCCATGCAGATTGTGGCGGAGCTGACCGAATTGGCCCGATTCATCCCCCAGATCCGCATCGCCACCTTGTACGGCGGCCAGCCCATGACCAAGCAGATCAACCAGTTAAAGCGCAACCCGCAAATCGTGGTGGCCACCCCCGGGCGCCTGCTGGACATGGTCAACCGCGGCCATGTGCGGCTCAACCAGGTGCACACCCTGGTGCTGGACGAGGCGGACGAGATGCTCAAGATGGGCTTTGTCAAGGACGTCACCAAGATCATCGACCTGGTGCCGCACACGCGCCAGCTGGTGATGTTCTCCGCCACCACCAACCGCGATGTGCTCACCATCTCCTGGAAATACCAGCAGACCCCGGTGGAGATCACGGTGGAAGCCACCAAGGAAAACCGCCCGCAAATCACCCAGTACACCATGATTGTGCCGCGTGAAAACAAGATGGCGGTCCTCCAGTACCTGTTGGACGCGGACGAGTTTGACCGTGTGATGGTCTTTGTCAACACCAAGTGGATGACCCAGAAGGTGGCGGAGCGCCTGCAGAAGCAGGGCTACCAGGCGGAGGCGCTGCACGGCGATGTCCGCCAGTCCCAGCGCACCCGCATCATGAACGACTACAAGCGCGGCAAGTTTCCCATCCTGGTGTCCACTGACGTGGCCGCCCGCGGGATTGACGTGGACGACGTGGAGGCGGTCATCAACTACGACCTGCCCAATGAGAACGAGTACTACCTGCACCGCATCGGCCGCACCGGCCGCGCGCGCAAGCATGGCGTGTCCTTCACCATGCTCACCTTCCAGGAGACGGTGCGCATGGACGAAATCATGAAGTACATGCAGTCCAAGCCCAAGCCCCTGCACTTTGACGAGGGCAAGGTGCTGCGCCATGAGGACGGCGAAGCCTTCTTCGAGCACATCTAAAGCGCCATCGTATAATCGTTGAAACAGCCCGCCCGGGCTGTTTTTTTGAACAAGAAAACAGGCGCCCCAGCGGGACGCCTGCTATCGTTGTAAAGTTTACAATCAGTTCTTCATGCGCTCGGGGTACTTCTTGATGTCGGCTTCGGCCAGCCAGGCGGCTTCCATTTCCGCGTAGACCGCGTCCAGGCGGGTGTGGAAGAGCTCGTCCTGCAGGGTATCGCGCACGCTGTCCAGGGTCGCGGGGCCTTCCGCCAGGTCCTGGGTGTACTTTAGGATGTGGTTGCCAAAGGTGGAGCGGGCGGGCTGGCTGATGTCGCCCACGTTCGCAAGGCCCATGGCGGCATCCTTGAAGGACTGCACAAACTGGGTGGTGGCGTCAGACACCGCGTAGCCCAGGGCGGGCTGGCCGGGGTCTTCACTGTACTCGGCCACCAGGGCGTCAAAGTCGGCGCCCTCGGCGGTGGCCTTGGCCATCACTTCGTCAGTCTTCAACTGGATGTTGGCAAAGGCGGTGTCCTCGGCCTTGGTGACTTCGGCCTGCTTGGCGGCCACGGCGGCCTTGGCTTCTTCCAGGGCAGCGTACACCGGGGTCTTGGCCTTCAGGGCATCCAATTCGGTCTGTTCTTCCGCGCTCAGGCCTTCGCTTGCTAGCAGTTCTTCATAGCGTGCTTTCTCATCCGCCAGCGCGTCTTTCTGGGTATCCAGGAAGGCCTTGTCAGACACACTCACGCTTTCCTGGCTCAGCAGGCTTTCAAAGCGGTCCACCTCGGCCTGTGCCGCGGTGACAGCGGCAGTGAGGGGGCTCAATTCCGCGTTGAGGGCGGCAATGATGTCCTTGTCTTCCTGGGTCAGGGAGACAAGAATCTGGCGCACGTAGCGGTAACCCGCGGGGGTGTAATAGACTGGCTGGCCGGAGGTCAGCGCGGTGCCGTAGGCGGCCAGGTCGGTCTCAAAGCGGGCCTTGTCCTCTTCCACCTTGGTTTCAAGGGCGGTCTGCAGCTCTTCTTCGGTGATTGTGATGTCACGCCCGGCGTAGTCGTGCAGCTTCTCGTGCAGGCTGCCTTCCTTGGCGCTTTCAAGGTAAATCTCCTCATTCAGGCCCAGGTCCTGCGCCTGCTTTTCAATGGCGCGGTCGAGTTCCTCGCCTTCCAGGGTGGTGCCGGCAAAGTAAAAGTCCTTCACCTGCGAAAGCACATTCTGGTAGTCGGCCTTGGCCTTTTCCTCCAGCGCCTTGCTTTCTTCCTCCGTCAGCTCGTCCAGGCCCAGCTCGTGGGCTTTCTGGTGCAGCATGATGTCCTTGGCGGTGTTGTCCATGGTGTCCAGCATCAGCTGGTTGGTGTCAATGGGCTGGGCCGGGTAGCCGTACTGCTGCATCATCATTTGCTGCTCGTAGGCGCGGTCATAGGCGTTGTTGTAATAGCGGGTGAAATCAGCCTTGGTGACATCCTCGCCGTTGATGGACAGGATGACCTGCCTGGCGTCCACCTCCGGGTCCTTGACAATCAGGTTGCAGCCGGACAAGAAGAGGGCGGCAGCCAGCAAAAGCGCCAGCAGCGCGGTTTTCCGTGACAGAGTGGTTGATTTCATCAGATACGCTCCATTTGATAAAATTTTGAAAGGCGCGTTTGACCGCACCTTGTGATTATAACCGCATGGCCCCAAAAGCACAAGCAAAGCAGCGCTTTCCGGGGGCTTGTTCACAGATCATTTCCGCCTGATGACGCTGCCGTCCCGCTTGTGGATGCAGTCTTCGTGCACGGTGCCCCGCACGCAGGAGGTGGGGTAGACGCTGGCGCGCCTGCCCAATACGGCGCCGGGGTTCAGCACGCTGTTGCAGCCGATTTCCACCTCGTCCCCCAGCATGGCGCCCACTTTTTTGCGGCCTGTGTCCAATTTTTCCTCGCCATCGCGCAGCACAACGGGCAGCTTGTCGGACTTGACATTGCTGGTGATGGACCCGGCGCCCATGTGCGCCTTGTAGCCCAGGATGGAGTCGCCCACATAGTTGTAGTGGGGCACCTGCACCTTGTCAAACAGGATGACGTTTTTCAGCTCCGTGGAGTTGCCCACCACACAGCCCTCACCCACAAGCGCGCTGCCCCTGATGAAGGCGCAGTGGCGCACCTCCGTCCTGGGCCCGATGATACAGGGGCCGGAGATGGACGCGGAAGGGGCGACGGCGGCCGTCTTGTGAATCCAGACATCTTCCTTTGACTGGTCGTACTCATCAGCGCTCAGGGTGCTGCCCAGCTGCCTGATGAAGCCTGCGATGCCCTCCAGCGCCTCATGGGGGTAGGTAAACTGCGCCAGCCAGTCCCCGGCCTGGGAGTGGCTTAAGTCAAACAGGTCCCGGATGGTCAGCATTTATTTGTCCTCCGCCAGCAGGCCGTTCTTCCGCATGGCCTCAATCACGCTGCTGACGCAGTGCTCGCACTGGTCCTTTGAGGGCGCTTCCGCCATCACGCGGATGACGGGCTCGGTGCCCGACTTGCGCACCAGCACGCGGCCGTCATTGCCCAGGGTGTCAGCGGCGGCCTTGATGGCCTGCTGCACTTCCGGATGGCCCAAGGCTTGTTCCTTGTCGCCCACGCGCACGCTTTTCAGCACCTGGGGATAGACCTCAAAGGCTTCCACCAGCTTGGACAGCGGCACATCCTTTGAAATCATGGCCTGCATCACCTTGATGGCCGTCAGCATGCCATCTCCCGTGGCGGCATACTTGCCAAAGATGATGTGGCCGGACTGCTCGCCGCCCAGCAGGTGGCCGTTGTCGCGCATGCATTCATACACATAGCGGTCGCCCACGTCGGTCTGCTTGTACTTTATGCCGATGTCGTCCAGCGCCTTGTACAGGCCAAAATTGCTCATGATGGTGGTGACCACGGTGTTGTCTGTCAGGTTGCCGCGCTCCTTCATGAAGGCGGCGTACAGGTAGATGATGGCGTCGCCGTCCACGATGCGGCCGTTCTCATCCACCGCCAGGCAGCGGTCCGCGTCCCCGTCAAAGGCAAAGCCCACGTCCAGCTTGTTGTTGATGACAAACTGCTGCAGGTGCTCAATGTGAGTGCTGCCCGCGTTCTTGTTGATGTTGGTGCCGGTGGGCTGGTTGTTGATGACAAAGGTGGAAGCGCCCAGGGCGTCAAAGACCGACTTGGCGATCATCCAGGTGCTGCCGTTGGCGCAGTCCAGGCCCACTTTGTAGCCCTTGAAGGAGTTGCGCGACAGGGAGATGAGGTAGCCGATGTACTGGTTGCGCCCGCCGTAGTAGTCCACGGTCTTGCCGATGTTCTCCCGCGTGGCGTAGGGGATGGACATGGGGTCGCTGTCCAGGTAGGCTTCCAATTCCTGGATGACCGCGTCCTCCATTTTTTCGCCGTTGCTGTTGAGCAGTTTGATGCCGTTGTCATAAAAAGCGTTGTGGGAGGCAGAGATCATCACGCCGCAGTCAAAATTCTCCACCCGGGTCAAATAGGACACGCTGGGCGTGGTGGTGACGTGCATCAGGTAGGCGTCAGCGCCGGAGGAAGTGATGCCCGCGGCCAGCGCGTCTTCCAGCATGTAGCTGGACAAGCGGGTGTCCTTGCCAATCACGATGCGCGCCTTCTTGCCGTCCTTTCTGTAGTAGTGCCCCAGAAAGCGCCCGATGCGCAGGGCATGGTCGACTGTCAGCACCGTGTTGGCCTCGCCGCGGAAGCCGTCTGTTCCAAAGTACTTGCCCATGAAACTCTCCTTTTGCGATCAAATCTCCGCTGGGCGGGCCGGTTTTTTCCTTCGGCTTCGCCCGCGGCGCGGTGCCCGGCATAGAATGGATTTGTGCTGGACAGAGCGCGTGGAAGTGTTGATTTGTGTACATTATACGCCGTTTTGTGCTTTCCTGCAATCGTTTTCGCGGCAGCGGAGGATGAGGGCTTGCCGTGTTTTCCTGGTAAGCGTGCCCAGCGCATACGAGAGGGAGGGACACCATGTTTCCAAGCAAAAAAACCCGCGGCCTTGCGGGCTGCGGGTCATCGGTCCGTATTTAGTTGTTCTGGGTCCTTCGAGTCCTCTTGATGGAGTCCATAGGGGTTCCACAGATGGTCTGTCGCTTCGCCCGGGAACAATTTTATTCCCCCGCTGGGGATGAACTGGGTCTTGGCATTTCTTGTTTCTTGGGTCCTTCGGGATTCCGTTTTGTACCTTGATTGTTTGCCTGTGGATCCATTTCCTTGGGATTCCTGAGTGTAAGGTGCTTTGGATCCTTTTCCTGTTGGTACCTGGGGTTTTTCCCTTGGGGTTTTGCTTGAGTGCCTTGGTTTACCTTGAATGCCATCCCTGGGACCCGTGGTTTACCTTGGATGTACCGTTTGTGGTTCCTTGGATTTACTTACCTTGGGGTTCCTGTTGGTTCGTTGGTCATTCATAAACAAGTTTTGCCGGTCACAGTTGCTTGAACATTAATCGCTGTTATCTGAACGGGCGAAGCGGACAACGAAGGGCAGTGCGTTTTCTACGTTAATCGGTACATCGCCTTCCTTTCGAGCCGAATTTGTTTCCTTGGTTTCCCTGGCTCGGCTTCACAATAGCACAGATGCAAGCGCTTGTCAAATCAGGCCTGAATGCGCCCAGAAACTTGAAAAGGCATGATGAAACTTGCGGTTTTCACGCGTGGCTTGTCTGGTGTACAATGGAAATGCAAAACAAATTTTGTGAACAGGCGGTATTTTGTGAGGCTTCCCTTTGAAAACCGGGTGAATCAGGCAGCGTATCGCGGCAGGTACCGCTTGTTTGCCGTGCTCGCCTGCGTGATGCTGGTCATCATCTTTGCCTTCTCCCTGGTCCCCATGCAGGAATCCGCCGAGCAAAGCGGCTGGCTGCTGGGCTTCATCCAGCAGCTCACCGGCCTTCAAATGGACGAGCTGGTGCTGCGCAAGCTGGCGCATTTCACGGAATATGCCCTGCTGGGCTTCTTCCTGGGCGGGGCTTTGTCACAAATGCCCTTCCGCAAACAGGACGCGGCCCTGGCCTTCCTGTTTTGCTTTGTGGTTGCCTTCCTGGATGAAAGCCTGCAGATGCTGACGGGCCGGGGGCCGGCCATCATCGACGTATGGATTGACTGCTTTGGCGCGCTGTGCGGCTTGCTGCTGGCGCTGCTGCTGTTTCATCTGCTGTACCGGCACAAACAAAAAAACCGGCCAAAGGCCGGCTGATCAGGGACTTTTTCAGGTTCAGGCCGCGTCCTTCCCCTGGTTCTTGCATGTTCCATTCTGGCAGGTGCAGTTGTCACAGCCCTTGATGGGGCTGGTTTTTTGCCCTTTCAGGTTGCCGCGCGTCAGCAGGGCCAGCCCCAGAATCAAGCCGATGCCCAGCAAAATCGCGCCGATGTTCTTCACAATCCAGTCCATGCTCACACTCCTTGCGTACTTGCGCAGTCATTTTACCCCGCAAAGCCGTCCTCAACAAGAACACATTTTTGTTTGTAAGAGAATGCTTACCCTGTGTATCTGAGCGAAAATGCTGTATACTCTAAATGATAGAAAACGAGCGGCTAATGCTGTGAAACAGAAAAGGAGATTGCGATGAACCTGCAGGAAAACCTGATAAAATACGCGCGCTTGCTGCTGAAGGTGGGCCTGGGCATCAAGGAGGGGGACAACCTCATCCTGCGCCTGGACGAAAACGGCCTGCCCCTGGCGCGGGAGCTTTCCCGCCAGGCCTACACGATGGGCGTGCACAATGTCCACCTGGCCTTTGGGGATGACGAAATCACGCTGGCGCGCTTTCAAAACGCGCCGGAGGCGGCCTTTGACAGCTATCCCGCCTTCATGGCGGACTTCAGCGAAGGCGCCTACAACAACAACTACCACCTGCTGGCCCTGAACGCCCCCAACCCGGAACTGCTCAAGGAAGTGGACCCCAAGCGCATCAGCCGCTGGCAGAAGACCTCCGCCAAGGCCACAGAGCACCTGATGAAGTACACCATGGAAAACAGGGTGAAGTGGTGCGTGGCGGCCCTGCCCTCCCCGGCCTGGGCCAGGAGCGTGTTCCCGGACCTGGATGATGACGCGGCCATGGAAAAATTGTGGGGCTATATCTTCCAGGCCACCCGCGTGGACCAGGAGGACCCGGTCGCGGCCTGGGAAGAGCACCAGCAGTCCCTTGTCAAGCGCCAGAACTTTTTAAACGCCCAGCAGTTTGACCGCCTCCTGTACAAGGCCCCGGGCACCGACCTGGTGGTCCACCTGCCAAAAGGCCACCTCTGGATTGGCGGCGCCAGCACCATGCAGGGCAGGGGGGACACCTTCATGCCCAACATCCCCACGGAGGAAATTTTCTCCATGCCCCACGCCTACAAGGTGGACGGCACCCTCGCATCCACCAAGACCTTGAGCACCCGCGGACGGCTGATTGAGGGCATGACCTTTGTGTTCAAGGACGGCAAGGTGGTGGACTTTGACGCCACACAGGGCAAAGACATCCTGCAGGACCTCTTGGACACCGATGAAGGCGCGCGCCGCCTGGGCGAAGTGGCCCTGGTGAGCGATGACTCGCCCATCAGCAAGACCGGCTTGCTGTTTAAGAACACCTTGTATGACGAGAACGCCTCCTGCCATTTCGCCCTGGGCAAGGCCTACGGTGAAAACCATGAGCGCGGCAATGAGATGACCGCCGAGGAAAAAAAGGAAGCCGGCATGAACGAGTCCATGATCCATGTGGATTTCATGGTGGGCGGGCCGGAGCTTTCCGTCATCGGCGTCAAGCAGGACGGCACCAAAGTTGCGATTTTGGAACAAGGCAACTGGGTTATATGATACTGATTCCAATCTTCCATGCATCGTCGCGCTGGATCTTTTGACTTTCTACATCGTCAGAAAACCTCAATGTAGCTAAGGCTACACCCTCGGCTTTCTTCCTTGCAGAAAGCCAAAATCTCTCAGCACTTTGGACGCATGAACGATTTTCATCAGTATTGACCCGGTTCATCAATTTTTGGAAGGATTGCAGGAGGTCGGCCATGAAGAGGAATGAATCACAGGAAAACTATCTGGAGCGCATCTATTTTCTGAAGAAGCGCAAAGGATTTGTCCGCTCGGTTGACATCGCCCGCGCGCTGCAGGTGACCAAGCCCAGCGTCTCCGTCGCCATGAAGCAGCTGCGCGAGGGCGGGCTGATCACCATGGACGAGCACAACCTGATCGACTTGACCGCTGAAGGCCTTGTCATCGCCAAACGCATGGCGGAGCGCCATGAGCACATCGCCCAGCTGCTGATGCGCCTGGGGGTGGAGGAGGAAGTGGCCTATGACGACGCCTGCCGTGTGGAGCACGACATCAGCGAGCAAACCTTTGAGGCGCTGAAAAAGCTTAGCAAAGAAGGGCTGGGGCCGCAGGCTTGATGAACCAATTCAAGCTGGTCGCCCCCTTTACTCCCCAGGGGGATCAGCCCCAGGCCATCGCCGCCCTGGCGGACGGCCTGCAATCGGGGCTGACCGGGCAAACCCTGCTGGGGGTGACCGGCTCGGGCAAGACCTATACCATGGCCTCGGTCATTGAAAAAGTCCAAAAACCTACCCTGATCATCGCCCACAACAAGACGCTGGCGGCGCAGCTGTGCGCGGAGTTCCGCGCCTTCTTCCCCGACAGCGCGGTGGAGTATTTCGTCAGCTATTACGACTACTTCCAGCCGGAGGCCTACATCGCCTCCAGCGACACCTACATCGAAAAAGACTCCTCCATCAATGACGAGATAGACCGCCTGCGCCACTCCGCCACGGCGGCCCTCAAGGAGCGGCGCGATGTCATCATCGTGGCCTCGGTCTCCTGCATCTACTCCATGGGCGACCCCAGCGAATACCTGGAGCAGATGATTTCCCTGCGCCCGGGCATGCGCATGACGCCGGAGCTGCTGGCAAGGCAGCTGGTAGGCATCCAGTATGAGCGCAATGACATCGCCCTCTCCCGCGGCATGTTCCGCGTGCGCGGGGACGTGGTGGACATCATCCCCGTCAGCATGGACGACAACGGGCTTCGGGTGGAGTTCTTTGGCGACAGCATTGAGCGCGTGTCCGAAACCACTGTCACCACCGGCCGCGTGCTGCGCCAGCTGACCCACGCCGCCCTCTACCCGGCCACCCATTACGCTACCAACGCCGATGCCCGGGATAAGGGCATTCGCCAGATTGAACAAGACCTGGTGGAGCGCGTGGCCTACTTTGAGAAGGAAGGCCGCCTGATTGAAGCCCAGCGCATCGCCCAGCGCACCAATTACGACATTGAGATGCTCAAGGAAATCGGCTTTGTGTCCGGCATTGAAAACTACAGCCGTTATTTTGACGGCCGAGCGCCGGGTGAGCCGCCCTTTTCCCTGCTGGACTACTTTCCGGAGGACTTCATCTGCTTCATCGACGAAAGCCATGTGACCGTGCCGCAGATCCGCGGGATGTACAACGGCGACCGGGCGCGCAAAACCCAATTGGTGGACTACGGCTTCCGCCTGCCCTCCGCCTTTGACAACCGCCCGCTGACCTTTGATGAATTTACCGAGCGCATCCACCAGACTGTGTTTGTGTCCGCGACGCCTGGGGATTATGAGGCGGCGCACAGCCAGCGCACGGTGGAGCAAATCATCCGTCCGACGGGCCTCTTGGACCCCAAAATCATCGTGCGCGCTGCCACCGGCCAGGTGGATGACCTGGTGGGTGAACTCAACCAGGTGACCGACCTGGGCTTCCGCTCCCTGGTGACCACCCTGACCAAGGCCATGGCCGAGCGCCTGACCGACTACCTGCGCGAACTGGGTATGCGGGTGCGCTACCTGCACTCGGACATCAAAACGCTGGAGCGCATGGAGCTTCTGCGAGACCTGCGCGTGGGCGCCTATGACATTCTGGTGGGGATTAACTTGTTAAGGGAAGGTCTGGACCTGCCGGAAGTGGCGCTTGTGGCCATTTTAGATGCGGATAAGGAAGGTTTCCTGCGGTCTGAGACCAGCCTGGTGCAGACCATCGGCCGCGCCGCGCGCAACACCGAAGGCCGGGTCATCATGTACGCGGACAGGCCGACCGACTCCATGATGCGCGCCATCGCCGAGACCAACCGCCGCAGGCAGATTCAGGAGGCCTACAACCAGGCCCATGGCATCACGCCGGAGACCATCAATTCCGCCGTGCGCGAGCTGATCGCCATCGCCGAGCAAAACGAGCAGGACGCCCAGCGCCACGGCCTGTCCGATGAAGACCGCGCCGCCCTGGCTTCCTCCCTGGAGGACCAGATGCTCTCCGCCGCCCGCAACCTGGACTTTGAGGCGGCGGCCCGCCTGCGCGACCAGCTCTTCTCCCTGCGCGGTGAAAAACCGCTGGAGAAAAAACAGCCCCAGCCCGCCAGAAGGCGGCGGGCCAGGACACGCAAGTAATCCAAGAAAACATCGATGAGCAGCGAGAAAACCGCTGCTTTTTTACTTCACCCAGGTGCCAAGTTGATCAAAATGTTGTGCCAGCGCCTCGGCCTGCTTGGTGATGCTATCCTCAAAACCCAGCCTTTGCAGGAGGCTGATGGCATTGCGCCCGGTGGCGGGCCCTTCATGGATGGTGTAAGTGAACACCATGCCGCCATCGCGCAGCTCTTCCGTGAAGTGGTAGTTGTGGTATTGCCCGCCCAAGAGTCCGGTCAGCTCCACATCATGGGTGGCGTTGATGCACAGCACGTTCTTGCCCGGGAAATACCGCAGCACGGCGACGGAGGCCGCGATGCGCTCCACCGTGTTGGTGCCGCGCAATATCTCATCCACCAGGCACAGCAGGGGCAGGCCTTGGTCGCTGATGCCGTCCAGGATGCGCTTGAGCGCCTTGATTTCAGCGATGTAGTAGCTGTCCCCTTCCAGGATGCTGTCCTTGACGGCCATGGCGGTCATCACCCGGGACCGGCACAGCATAATGCTGCTTGCTGTGCATGTATGGATGGTCTGCGCCAGGATAGCGTTGATGGCCAGCGCCTTGATGAAGGTGGACTTGCCCGAGGCGTTGGAGCCGGTCAGCAGGCAGTTGTGGTCCCAGGTGAAGTCATTGGGCACGGCGTTCTCCAGCAGCGGGTGCACCAGCCCCTTTGTGCAAAAAGACAAACCCTCGTGAAACACCGGCACGCAGGTATCCTTCCGGTTACGCCAGGCGGCGATGGCGATTTCGGCGTCCATCTGGCCCACCAGGCGGTACAGTTCGCGCATCTGTGCCATGCCCTTTTGCAGTTCGCCGCTGATGCGGCACAGGCTGACCATGTCCACCAGGAAAAAGATGCGGTAGAAATCAATCATGAAGCCCGCCATGGGGTCGATGCCCCGCTCCATGCGGAAGTAGGGCAGCCAGCGCTTCATCTTGGGAAAGGCCTGGCTGAGCGCGCGGATCTGCTCCAGCTGGTCATTGAGCGCGTCCGATTTCACCTTGGACAGCGCCTGCCCCGCGCCCACCACGCTGCCCAGCTGCCGCAGCACCGCGGCCTGGGCCAAAAAGCGCAGGTCGCTTTTGAAGTAGAGGATGGCATTCACCAGCAGCACCGGGATGATCAGCAAAAAGAGAAGGGGCAGGAAAAAGCCTGCCAGGACAAGCGCAAACGGCAGGGCAGCCAGCATGTAGTACATGAAAGGGCAATCCGGCTTTGTGATGCTGGGGGCGAACAGCTGGCGGGCCGCTCCATGGAAGGGCGCCTTCCCGGCCTTGTGCAGGGCCACCTGGCAATCGATGCGGGCTTGCTCATCCATTTGATAGACCTGGATGCGCTCTTCCCGCCTTTGCAGCTCCTCCGCGGGCGCGGCGGTGTCGCGCAGCAAGTCATACAGCACCTCAGAGCCCGCCATGCTCTGGCACAAGTTCATCTGGTGAAACAGGGCCTTGCCGTCCAAATCCTGCCAGGTCAGGTCATCCACCAGCCCGGGGTAGTGCTGGAACTCCCTCCGGTTATGGTGGTAGCTGCCGATGTCCTCCAGCACGTCCTCGTCCAGCTGCCGCGCGGCGGGCTTCTGGCCCCAAGCGTTAAGCAGCTTTTTACGCAGCGCCTGTTTTCTGCTGATGCCGGCAAAAACCAAGGCGGCCAGCGCCAGCAGCACACCGCCAACAACCAGCACAAGGGGTGGAAGATTGAGATAGACCGGCATCACGCCCTCCTTGTTGATGAAATGCTATCAATACTACCCCTAGCCTACCATGTTTTGCCGTCCTTTTGGGCGTTTGCGCGCCCGCTGGAATAAAAACCCCTGGGCATTTTTCACCCTGCAGAGAAATAGTGATTCAAGTCATTTTTCTTGACAAGGAAGGTGGTATCCTGTTGCTGGGCATCATTGTGGTGCCCGACTAGCAAAAACCGCCGCGGCGCAAGCCGCTGAAAGGAAGAACCATGTCAGCAGGAATCAACAACCGGGAACAGGGCCCCATGAACCAAAATCAACTGGATTTTCGCAAGGAAAGGCTCAAGGAAATGATCAAGAGCCTGCACGCGGGCTATACCGTGGAGGAGGTGCAGGCCGAATTCGCCAAGCACTTTGGCAACGTCTCCGCCGAGGAAATCTCCCAGGCGGAGCAAAGCCTGATTGATGAGGGCATGCAGGTGGAGGAAATCCAAAGCCTGTGCGATATCCACGCCAACGTGTTCCGCGGCTCCATCGACCAAATCCACCCCGACCACGCCGCGGGCTTTACCGCGGGCCACCCCATTCACACCCTGCACGCGGAAAACAAGGCCATGCGCGATTTGATTGCCCGCTTGAACAAGGGCCTGGACGCGGGGGAGACCACCTCCCTGTTGAAAGAAGCCAGCAAGCTGCTGGGCATCGACACCCATTACAAGGTCAAGGAAAACCTCTACTTCCCCTACATGGAAAAATACGGCATCTCCGGCCCGCCCAAGGTGATGTGGGGCGTGGATGACGAAATCCGCGCGGAGCTCAAGGCCGCCCTTTTGGACCTGGAGCAGGGCAAAACAGAAGCCCTGCGCGCCGTCTTCGTCCGCCTGGACGACATGGCCTTCAAGGAAGAGCAGATTCTGGTGCCCACCCTGGTGGAACGCCTCACCAAGGACGAGTGGCGGAAGATTGCCGATGAAACGCCGGAGTTTGGCTACTTCATGATCAACCCGCCCGCTGCCTGGACAGGCAACCAGGGCAGCGGTGTCCCCCAGGCTATGGCCGGGGATGGCCGGGTCGTCCTGCCCACCGGCGATTTCAAGGCCCACGAACTGGCGGCGCTGTTTAATACCCTGCCCCTGGACGTCACCTTTGTGGACAAGGATGACAAGGTGCGCTTCTTCTCCCACGGGCCCGACCGCGCCTTCCCGCGCACGGTGAGCGTGCTGGGCCGCAACGTGTCCAACTGCCATCCCCCGGCCAGCGTCCATGTGGTGGAGCAGATTGTGGCCGACCTCAAGTCCGGCAAGAAGGACAGCGAGGACTTCTGGATTCAGATGGGCGGCAAGCTGATCCTGATCCGCTATTTCGCGGTGCGCGACAGTGACGGCAGCTACCTGGGCGTACTGGAGACCACCCAGAACATCGCGCCCTTGAAGGAAATCACCGGTGAAAAGCGCCTGATGTCCTAAACTCAACACGATTATAAAGCTTGCCATACACCGTGCGGCAAGCTTTTTCGCGCTAATAAAAATGGGAGGTATCGGAGGGCGAAGCCCTCTGATGGTAATCCAAACCAGCGTCTCAATTCGCAATAGTCAGCTGCCTACACGCCGAGGACGGCGTTTGGCACCTTCCTTTGCTCATTGGGCTGCTGCTCACCTTCATCCGCCACAGGCGGCGGTGAGTTCTGCCCTTGTGCGGTGGTTTGGGGGCTGAATACCGCCGCGCCTAGTGTGCGATAAAGGCGGTATGAAATCCAATGAAGCACAGTATTTTCAAACGAAGCTTACGAGTGTAGAAAATATTGATGCTGAATTGAGGAGGTGGGCTTTAGCCCAAACATTCCACGAATTTCTGCCGGCCGTGAGCGTAGGCGAACAGACAGAAATTCTCGTTCTTCCAAAACAAAGAAGTGTCCGCAGACACTTCTTTGAGATAAACCGGGGAGGCCTCATGGCCTCCCCGGTTCATGTAAAAGTCTAGTTGGGCTTATTCTCCCACGGTGATTTCAACGGCAACCTGCTTGTCCATGCTGTCGCGCAGGGCGGCCAGGATGTTGCCATGGCTGTCGTTGAGGGACATGGTGGCGCCGGTGGTGACATCGGCCAAGAGGGCCTTGTCTTCATCGCTCAGCGCGTCATACTTGGCCTTGTCTTCCTCGTTGGTGCTGCCATCCTTGAGGGGGCGGCCATTGCGGGAGGAGAATACGCGGCCAAACAGCTCGTCCAGCTCATCCACGGTCTTGCCGGTAAAGAAGGCCTGGTAGGCGTCCATTTCGGAGGCCCAGGTGCCAATGCCCATCTTGTAGGCGTCGCCGCGTTCGCGCTTGGTCAGCCAGGAGGCCACTTCGCTCTGGAAACCGGCGTCGTTGGGCACGAACTTGCCGTCAACCACGCCGTCGTGGTTAAAGTCATAGTTGTAGCCGCCCTGGCCGGGGAAGCCGGAGAAGTGGGGCATGCCGTCGCCATCGTAGTTGGGGGTGGCGATTTCGATCTGATCCACCACGGACTGGACAATTTTGCCTTCTGCATCAAACAGGTTCAGGGCAACCACTTCGTTGATGGAGTAAACCTGCGTGTCGGTGTTGTCTTTGCCAGGCCCCAGGCGGCCCATGAAGTTGATGCCCAGGCCCACGGAGGCGGCGGAGCCGGCCACAGGCTGCGCGTTTTCGTAGGCGGCCTTGAGGGCTGCCAGAATGTTGCCATGGCTGTCATTCAGGCTCATGGTGGCGGCGGTAGTCACGTCAGCCAGCATCGCTTTGTCTTCATCAGACAGGGCGTCGTACTTGGCCTTGTCCTCTTCGTTGGTGCTGCCGTCCTTCAGCGGGCGGCCATTGCGGGAGGAGAATACGCGTTCAAACAGCACTTCCAGTTCTTCAACGGTCTTGCCCACAAAGAAGGCTTCGTAGGCATCCATCTGGTTTGCCCAGGTGCCAGTGCCCATCTTGTAGCCATCGCCGCGCATGCGCTTGGTCTGCCAGGCAGCGATGTCGGACTGGAACAGCTCGTCGTTGGTTTCCAGCACGCCGTCAATTTTGCCGTCGTGGTCGGAGTCATACAGGTAGGGCAGCTGGCCGGGGAAGCCGGCGAAATGGGGCATGCCGTCGCCGTCATAGTTGGGGGAGGCAACCTCCAGCTGGTCCAGCTTGGCGTAGACAATCCTGCCTTCGGCATCAAACAAGACGCCTGCAAAAACCTGGTTGAAGGAGTAGACCTGCACGTCCTTGTCATCCTTGCCAGGCCCCAGGCGGCCGGTGCTGTCAATGCCCAGGCCCACCTGCAGGCCGCTGGCGTTGATAACGACAGGCTCTTTGGCAGGTTCTTCCGCGGCTTCTTCTGTCACGCCGGCGGATTGAAGGGCAGCTTCAACGGCAGCTATGATGCCCTTTGAGGTCCAGGAAGCGCCGGCAACAGCTTCGACATCCACGGAATTGCTTTCGACCATTTTGGCAGGGATTTCTTCCAGGGCGGTGACGACAGCGGGGATCACATCAACGGATTCCGCGTGCTCATCCACCTTGACTTCGGTGATCTTGCCGTCCGCCAGGGTGACGGACACTTTGATGGGGGCTTCGCTTGAGAAGCCTTCACCTTCGCCGGTGAAGGTGCCGCTCACGCCGCCCTCAGAAGCAGGGGCAGCGGTTCCGGCTGACGCCAGGG
>JAAYLK010000096.1 GCA_012521895.1 Clostridiales bacterium | reverse complement strand
TTCCTTTTAGCTCTTTTTTGGCGCGTGCTGAAGAGCGTAAATTGGACTGGAGAATCGGTTGGGATAGCACAAGCAGCTGTTTGAAGGAACGACCATAACGCGAATCGCTTTTTTCAGCAGGCCCTAAGTATGAAATGAGAAGCGTTCTATCAGATAGGTAGCAAAGCAAAACGCCTGCGCGTAGGTCAGTTCGTTTCCGGGTACGAGCGGGCGTAAGCGATCAATCGGAATCAGCCAAACAGAATCCTTCAGTTCTTCATGGTGACGAAACGGTACTTCAGCCATTGCGCGAATGAACAAAGACACATCCAATAACTCCGCATTGGGTGGCAAAGGAGCGCTCTCCAGATAGATTTCTGTGACCCGAGCCCAGAATGCGCGGTTATCAGCATTGGGGCTTTTTCCTTCCCCCGCCGCCTTGCCCGTACTACTGTACAGGTGCAGCACATCATAAGTATAGGAACGCTTCATAGCGTAAGCGGGATATATGGCATAGGAGATGTATTCACATAGGCCTTCATACTGCCAGGTGACAGCGTATCCCATATCCTGCTGAACCGTTGGAAAAAGCAGATGTCCTAATTCATGAAGATAACCGTAACTGAGCTGAAGCTGGATTTTTCGCTGGTGATATATTCCATAACTCCCGCCGGAAGTGGAGCAGTAAATATCCAGCTTCTGCTTGGCTCGTTCAGCGATACGCGGGTAATGGTCAGGTGCCTGTGCTTTGACAAAGTTCAGCAGTGTTTGTGTGCCAACTTCCACGTCGTACAGGAAACGGCGGACATCCTTTGCGGTTTGCATGTCTTCCAATGGAAGCAGATGGAACCTGTGGCCGTGGTTGTTTGTCGCGATGAGCGGGTACTGAGCGGAATGGCTGAAGCGAAAGCAAGTCAAATCACCAAGCAGCGGATCTTCATACTGTTTTGCTACTCCGATGGAATTGAGCCATTTCTGCTTGTAAGCGATGCAATCGTCATTCAAAAAAGCTGAAGCACCATGTGTATCTATGATGTACCGTGTAAGGGCAGTTGCTGTTTGCTTTGCCAGGTGAACCTCCTTCGGGCTCGCGAATGGTTCTATAAAATAGGCAATGAACAGGCTTACACTATCAAGGTCTGTTGCTTCTTGATAAAATGTCCGCAACAACTCATCATCCGGCTGATGGTTCTGGATAAAAGCGCTCAAGCCATAAGCTTTCCAATATTCTTCAACATCCAAAACAGCAGCAACCAATGCCGGAAGATGCGATTCGCTTTTTATATCTTCAGGACTGCAATAGATTTGGTTTGTGTGTTTTTCAATGCCGTTTGGGGTGCTTTTTACAATGAAAAGGGTGAAGGGAGAAAAGGCATCAATTGAAATGTTGCTTGCTACCGATATTTGTTGCAGGTCGTCATGGACCATGTTCATATAGTCAAGGGCTTTGTCAGCGTTAAATATGTCAGCTTGTATGGACAGCGTACATGGCCCCTGTGTCGCAGTCATCAGTTCAAAGTATTGATTGAACTGCAGCGAACGGTGCGGTTGGCCTTGAATGAACTGAATGCCGCCTTGACCATCCGCGAACGTTGCGCAGGGGAGCACAAACAAGGCAAACAACAAAAAGAAAAAGAACTTTCGGCGCATCTACCATACCTCAATTCACGGGGACAGATTGTGTGCCTTTGATTGTTCGCAGAGCGCTCAGGTCCGCAGCGCTTGGATTGCCTCCCCGCCCACCAGCGCGTCCGCCTTCACCTGCCCCGCTCCGACAAAGCCATGGCGGTAAAAGCGCATCACCTGGTCCACCACCTGGTTCAAATCGGCTTCATGGTCAAAAAACACATACTTGAGGCCAATGAAGTTGGAGATGCCCATCAGGATGTAGGCCATCACGGTGGAGTCCATCTGGGTGACCTCGTGCCCGGCCTGGTCCAGTTGGGTCTTGTAGCGCTTGGCGAAATCCTCGTAGTATTCCACGAACAAATCGGGGTTGATGTACAGGGATTCCCAGATGATTTTGTACATGTAGGGCTGCCGGCGCACATGCTGCAGGAAGGACAGCAAGCCCACCCGTTCAATCTCCAGCCGGTCGGTGATGCCCTTGACGGCCTCCGCGATGTTGCGCCTAATCTGGTGGCCGTAGGTTTTCAGCAGGTGGCAGTACAGGGAATATTTGTCGGTGAAATAGATGTAAATGGTGCCCGGGGCCACCTTGGCGGCGGTGGCGATGTCGGAAATCGCGGTGTTGTAATAGCCGCGCTTGCCAAATTCTTTTTCCGCCGCCTTGATGATGCGGTTCATGGTGCTCATGCCACGGCTGGTCTTGGGTTTGTTCATGTGGGCCCCTTTCGCTTTTGTCGTGGCGGCGCTTTGCGTGCTCATCAGGGCAGCGCGATGGTGTCGGGGAAGTGGAACCAGCCCATCATCAAGGGGATGAACAGGTCCGGCTTTTCCAGGAACATCACGTGGCCCGTCTTGTGCAGCGTGACCAGGTAGGCGCCCTTGATGCCCTGCGCGATGCGCTTTTGCTCCCAGGGCATCATCACAAGGTCCTCCTCCGGGGCCAGGACCAGGGTGGGCGCGGTCACCTGATCCAGTGTATCACGCAGGTCAAACACCAGGATGGATTCCACCAGGCGCTTGAAGCGCGCGAGGAAGTCAGGGCTTGAAAAGGCAGTCTTTTCCAGCAGTTTGCGGCGGCTCAAGAGCCAGTCATTGGCCGCTTCCTGGAAGCTGGCGCCGTAAAACAGCGGCATGGTGGCGGTGTACAGGGCCTGGGGGCTGTGGCAGGCGTGCAGCCAGGACTCGCACATGTCCTTAAAGAGGGGATCGGTGTAGCAGCGGGTGGCGGCCAGCATCAGCCGGCTGACCCGGTTTGGGTACTGGGTGGCAAAGCTCAAGGCGACAGCCCCGCCGTAGGAGGTGCCCATGATGGCGCATTGTTCATGCCCCAGGTGGTCAAGCAGGGCGGCGATCATCTGCGCCTGGTCCGCGATGTGATAGCCCTCCGTGTACGCGCCGGACTTTCCCTGGTCCATCAGGTCCGTAAGGATTAGCCGCATCCCGCCCTTGGTGAAGGCGGGCACAAAGGGCGCCCAACTGGCGGTGGTCATCATAATGCCGTTGAGCAGCAGCAAGGGCGCGCCTTCTCCGTGGATTTCATAGTAGATGCTTTTGCCGCGGAAAGTAAATTCCATCGCGCCCTCCATTACATCACAGTGATGGCGGTGTTTAAGTTGATGAAGCCCATCATGACGCTGACAAAGGCCTCCGGCCGCTCATAAAAGGCGGCGTGCCCGGTCTTTGGCAGGACGACATGGCAGGAGCCCTTGATGTGCTCGCGCAAATAGTCCTGTTCCTCAATGGGGGTGATGTGGTCCTGCTCAGAGGAGATGATCATCACCGGGCAGTTGATTGTGTGCAGTTTCTCCCGTACATCACGGCTCTCGGCGGACTTGGTCAGCCTTACCATGCGTTTGAGGAAGTCCGGGTTCGCGAAGGCGGTTTGGGTCAGCACCTTCTTGCGGTTTGCCATCCAGTCGGACTTTCTGTCGTAGAAGTCCGGGCTGTAGATGACCGGGATGGTGGTGGAGTAATAGGCCAGCGGGTCGCCCACAGCCAGGTTCCAGGCATCGCCGATTTCTTTCAGCCAGGCGTTGGTGCGCGCCACAGTGTTGGCCAGCACCATCTTGTTGACGCGGTGGGGGTAGTTCACCGCCAGGTTCAGGGCCACTTCCCCGCCGTAGCTGGTGCCGAACACTGCTACGGAAGCAAGCCCGATGTGCGTCAGCAGCGCGTCCAGCATGTCCGCCTGCAGCGCCTGTTCAAAGTCCTGATCCATCGCCTGGCTCTGGCCTTGGTCCAGCAGGTCCACCAGAATCAGCTGGTTGCCGCCTTGCTGGAAGACCTCCAGAAAGGGTGTCCAGGAGCGGGTGGACATCATGATGCCATTCAGCAGCAGGAGGGGTCTTCCTTCGCCGATGACTTCGTAGTAAACAGCCTTCCCCTTGTACTCAAAGGTAGCCATTACGCGGAAATGATGCCGATTTCAAGGGCACGCCGGCGCAGCTCGTCACGGAACTGGGGATGCGCGATGCCAATCAGCAGCTCCACGCGCTCACGGATGTTGGTGCCGCGCAGGTGGGCCACGCCATACTCGGTGACCACATAGTCCACATCGTTGCGCGACAGGGAGACCGCGGCGCCCTGCATCAGCTGAGGCACGATCTTGCTCTTCTCCTCGCGCTCGCCGGTCTCCGGGTTTTTAACCATGGCGGTGGAGTACAGGCAGATGAAGGAACGGCCGTTTTTGGAGTTCTGCGCGCCGATGGCGGTGTCCGCCTGGCCGCCGGTGCCGGAAAACTGCGTGCTGCCCAGGGATTCGCTGGCGCACTGCCCGGTCAGGTCAATTTCGATGGTGGAGTTGATGGACACCATGTTGTCATTCTGCGCGATGACATAGGGGTCATTGACGTAGCTGGCGGCCAGTACCTCAACGCCCGGGTTGTCGTTTGCAAATTCATACAGGTCTTTGGAGCCCATGATGAAGGTGCACACCATCTTGCCCTTGTGGGTCTGCTTCCTGCTGCCGTTGACGGCGCCGGACTTGTACAGGTCCATCATCCCGGTGGTCAGCATCTCGGTGTGCATGCCCAGGTCCTTCTTGCCATGCAGGGCTTCGGCCACAGCGTTGGGCATGCCGCCGATGCCCAGCTGGATGCAGTCGCCGTCGTTGATGAGGTCGGCGATGTACTTGCCAATCACGCGGTCCTTGTCGTTGGGCTCAACATAGGGGAGGGCGGGCACCGGGTAGTCCGCCTCAATCAGATGCGTCACGCGGGAGATGTGGATGTTGAGGTCGCCAAAGGTGCGCGGGTAGTTGGGGTTGATTTCCAGAATCACGATGTCCGCCGCCTCAATCATCTGCACCTCATAGGTGTTGGAGCAGGACAGGGAGATGTAGCCGTGCTTATCGGGCATGGCGGCCACGCCGATAAAGATGCGCGGCTGGCGATGGTAGAGGCGCTTACTGGCCGCGAAATGCAGGTTGTTGGGCACAAAGGAAGTGCTGCCCGCCTTGTGCGCCTTGCGGGTGGCGGGGTTGTAAAACCAGCTGTCGTGCTTGAAGCTGTCCTTGTACTGCGGGTCGTTGAAGCAGGGATAATCGCCCATGGGCAGGCAGGTGGACACCAACACGTCCTTTAGCCTGAAGGCGGCGGTGTGCAGTTCACTGAAGAAGGCGTGAGCGGTGGAGCAGCCCAGGCCTGTGACGATGTAGTCGCCGGACTGCACCAGGTCAATCGCGGAAGCCACGGTGATGAGCTTGTCTTGATAATTGTTCATCTGAAACCCCTTATCATCATTTTTTATTTTTAGTGCCCGGCCGGCCTCACGCGGCCTGTGCTGGACTTGCCCAGGTTGTGCGTCAGCATCATCAGGAACACCGTCAGCACCACCAGGAAGATGAAGAACCAGCGCCTGGCGTCCGCGCTGCCCATGCCCAAGAGGGTCTGGAAGATGGGGGCCTTGGCGATGGACGCGCCGTTGGGGCCGTTGGTAAAATCAATCCAGTTGTTGAAAATCTGGTAGAAGATTTCAGACAGGCCCAGGGTGACGATGGCCAGGAAGATGCCCTCAATGCGCAGGCTGATGAAGCCGACAATCAGGCCCAGCAG
>JAAYLK010000095.1 GCA_012521895.1 Clostridiales bacterium | reverse complement strand
GCCGCGTCCAGAATCAGGCTGCCAAGGCTCCGCAGCTCCTGCTTCAAAAGCCCTGGGGCGTTTTCCAGGCGGTCCCCGCGCAGGGAATTGCTGCACACCAATTCCGCAAAATCCGGGGAGGTGTGGGCGGGTGATTTCTGATGGGGTTTCATGTCCAAAAGCGTCACCGGAATCCCGCGTTTCACCAACTGCCAGGCCGCTTCGCAGCCCGCAAGGCCCGCGCCGACGATGGTGACCCGGGCTTTAGGCATTCTCGTTCTCCTCCACCACCTCGTGGTGGCGGCAGGTCTCATTGGTGCACAGCAGCATCTGGCTGTTCTTGCGGAACTTGCTCACCATGTAGGTGCCGCACTTGGGACAGGCTTCCTTTGTGACCTTGTCCCAGGAGGTGAAGTCACACTCCGGATAGCGCTCACAGCCGTAGAACTTGCGTCCTTTGCGGGTGGTTTTTTCCAGCAAACCCGCGCCGCATTTGGGGCAGGGAGCGTCGATATAGGTCAGCACCGGCTTGGTGAAACGGCATTCCGGGAAACGCGGGCAGGCCAGGAAACGGCCGTAGCGGCTCATCTTGTACACCAGCATGGCGCCGCAGACCTCACAGGGGATGTCGGACACCTCATCGGGAATCTCGACTTTTTCGACCTGTTCTTCGGCGCTGTCCACCATTTTGATAAAGTCCGGATAGAACGCCCGCAGGGTGTCCTTCCAGTCCAGCTTGCCATCGGCGATCTCGTCCAGCTTGCCTTCCATGTCTGCGGTAAACTCCAGGTTCACAATGGGACTGAAGTATTCCGTCATGATGTCATTGACCATCCGCCCCATCTCCGTTGGGTACAGGCGCTTTTTCTCGCGGGAGATGTAGCCGCGCGCCAGCACGGTGCCGATGGTGGGCGCGTAGGTGGAGGGACGGCCGATGCCCTTGTCCTCCAGCGCTTTGATGAGAGAGGCTTCGGTGTAGCGCGCGGGCGGCTGGGTAAAGTGCTGCTCCGCTTGCACATCCACGATGTTGACCGCGTCGCCTTCCTTGAAGTCCGGCATGGTCGCCTGCACCTTGTCCCCGTTGTCATCCTGGCCTTCTTCATACAAGGCGGTGAAGCCGGCGAAGGACTTGTGCTCCGCGTAATAACGCAGGGTGACGCCGTCTGCAACCAGCTCCGCGTTGAAGGTCTGGTACTGGGCGTCCTGCATCTGGCTGGCCACAAAGCGGTTGTAAATCAGGCGGTAGACCTGCAGCTGTTCCTTGCTTAAGTATTGCTTGATGCTATCCGGCGTCCTGGTGACATCGGTTGGGCGGATGGCCTCATGGGCGTCCTGGGCGCGGCTGGAAGTCTTATACTCCCTCACAGCCTTGGGCAGGTAGTCCTTGCCGTAGAGCTTTTCAATCTCCAGGCGCACCGCGGTGGTGGCCTCGGCGCTGACGCGCACGGAGTCGGTACGAATGTAAGTGACCAGGCCTTGGCTGCCTTCCTTGCCCAGCTCCACGCCCTCGTACAAGCCCTGCACCACCTGCATGGTACGGGAGGAGGTAAAGTTCAGCTTCCTGCTGGCGTCCTGCTGCAGGGTGGAGGTGGTAAAGGGCGGCGCGGGTGATTTCTTGCGCTGGCTGCGCTTGACGGAAGCCACCTTGAAGCTGCCTTTTTCGATCAGTTCCTTTGCTTTGAGGGCCGCCTTCTCATTGGTGATGTCGGTCTTCTTGCCCTTGAGCTTGCTGAGCTTGGCCTGCAGCGCGGCTTTCTTGCCCTTGGCGTTGGGCAGGATAAAGTCCGCGTTCAACTCCCAGTATTCCTCGGGGATGAAGGCGTCAATCTCGTCCTCCCGGTCCACAATCAGCTTGACGGCCACCGACTGCACGCGCCCCGCCGACAGGCCCTTCTTGATCTTGGCCCATAGCAGCGGGCTGATCTTGTAGCCCACCACGCGGTCCAGGGCGCGCCTGGCCTGCTGGGCGTCCACCCGGTCCATGTCAATGGTGCGCGCGTTCTTGATGGCGTCCTTGACGGCGTTTTTGGTGATCTCCTGAAACTCCACCCGCAAAGGCTTGCTGGTGTCCAGCTTCAGCGCCTGGGCCAGGTGCCAGGAGATGGCCTCCCCCTCGCGGTCAGGGTCGGTCGCAAGGTAGACCTGGCTGGCGCCGGCCGCCTGCTTGCGCAGTTTGGCCAGGATGTCCCCACGGCCATGGATGGTGATGTATTTCATGGCATAGTCATTGTCCACATCAATGCCAAACTGGGATTTGGGCAGATCCCGGACATGGCCCTGGGACGCTTCAACCTTATAGTCCCTGCCCAGAAAACGGGCGACGGTTTTGGCCTTGGCAGGGGATTCGACGATGACCAGTTTATGTTTCTTTGTTTGCAAAGGGATCCTCCAATGTTTTATCGCTTGACAGCCCGGAACATCTTCCCGGGCAGGGCTTGAATCAAGCCGTCCATTTCAAGCGTTGTGAGCAAGACGTTGAGCTGCTGCGCCGGAACATCCAGCGCCTGCATGAGTTGATGAAAAGAACTTTGCTCATGACAAAGCGCATCATATAACCTGCGCTGATCGTTTGTCAAATCAGGCAGGGGGATTTCTGTCTGTTCGGGCGCCGCCTGAGTGTGGTAACCCATGTCCTCCAGAATGTCACGGGCGCAGGTGCAGATACGCGCGCCTTCCCGCAGCATCCGGTGGGGCACGGCGCTGCCAGGCGCGTCCACTGGCCCCGGCAAGGCAAAGACCTCCCTGCCTTGGAGCAGGGAGTGGCCCACCGTAATCAGGGTGCCGCTTTTCTCGCGCGCCTCCACCAGCAGCAAGCCATTGGCAAAGCCGGACACCAGGCGGTTACGGAAGGGAAAGTGGTAGGCCAGGGGTTCAGACTTGGGGGCATACTCGCTGACCACCGCGCCGCCTTGTTTGATGATTCGGTCAGCCAAGGCCTGGTTTTCTACAGGGTACATGCGCTTGAGCCCCGAACCCAGGATGCCGATGGTGCGCCCCTTCGCGTCCAGGGCGCCCAGGTGGGCCGCGGTATCAATCCCCCGCGCCAGGCCGCTGATGATGGTCACCCCTTGGGCGGCCAGCTCTCGGGCGATCTGGTAGGCCTGTTCCCTGCCATAGCGCGTTTCCCTGCGGGAACCCACGATGGCGATGGCCAGGGTTTCCTTTACCTGCAGGCTGCCTTGATAAAACAGCAGTTCCGGCGGGTCCGGAATCTGCGTCAGCAGCGACGGGAAATGCTCCTCCCCGGGCATGGTCAGCTTGATGCCGGACTTCTCCAGGGATTGCGCCAAGGGCTCCAATCCGAGGCTGCGCAGCCGTGACAATTCATCGTAGGCCTTGTCCCCCACCAGCTCGCGGGCCTTGGGAGAGAAATGGTCAAAGGCGGCTTGCGCCGTGCCATAGGTTTCCTTCAGCAGCGCCCTGCCCTTGGTGCCCAGGCTGTCCGCGCACGAAAGCCAGGCCTGGCACAACAGCTCGCGCGGGTCAAGCATGCGGTTCACCCCAGTATTTGCCGTCAATCATCCGAAACTGGATGGCTTCCGCCATGGCGGGCAACTCCACAGTTTCTTCATAAGCCAGGTCCGCGATGGTCCTGGCCACTTTGATGAGCCGCGTATAGGCGCGCATGCTCAGGCCATACTTCTTGACGGCGCTTTGCAAAAGGGTCAGGGCTTGGGGCGTAACCCTTGCCAAACTTTCCATGTCCTTGCCGCCCATCTGGGCGTTGCAGCGGATCTCACTGCCCATGAAGCGCTCCGCCTGCATGGCGCGGGCCATGATGACGCGGGCGCGCACCTGGGCGCTGGACTCGGTTTCTTCCGGGTTGACGATGTCCTCCACCGGCACCACATCCACCTCCACCTGCAAATCAATGCGGTCCAGCAGCGGGCCGGAAACCTTATCCAGGTAGCGCTTGATGTCGTGGCTGCCGCAGCGGCAGTGCCGGGTCTGGCTGCCAAAGTAGCCGCAGGGGCAGGGGTTCATGCTAGCCACCAACATCATGCGGGACAGGTACTGGGTATGCGCTTTAACCCGGCTGATGGTGATGACCCCATCCTCCAGCGGCTGGCGCAGGGACTCCAGCACCGTGCGGGGGTATTCGGGCATTTCGTCCAAAAACAGCACGCCGTTGTGCGCCAGGGAAACCTCCCCCGGCCTGGCGTTCATCCCGCCACCAATCAAAGAAGCCAGGGAGGCCGAATGATGGGGTGTGCGGAAGGGGCGCTGGGTCATCAGCCCCGTGCCGGGCTTCAATACCCCGGCTGCCGAATGGATGCGCGTGGTCTCAAAGGCTTCTTCCTGGCTCATCTCAGGCAGCAGGCCGGGCAAGCAGCGCGCCATCATGGTTTTTCCGGAGCCTGGAACGCCAATGAGCAGCAGGTTGTGCCCGCCGGCCGCGGCGATTTCCAGCGCCCTGCGGGGTAGCTGCTGGCCGCGAACCTGGGACAGGTCCATGTCAAACACGGTGGACACCAGGCATTCTGCATAGGTCTTTTGCTCCTGCGCGGGAATCAGGTTTTGCCCGGACAGGTGCTGCGCTACTTCCAGCAGGCTGGACGCCGGATAGACCTCCATGCCCGAGACCACTTCCACTTCCCTGGCGTTGTCCCGGGGCAGGATGACCTTGCGGAAGCCCTGCTCATGGGCGGCAATCACGATGGACAAGGCGCCGTTCACCGGCTGGAGCTGGCCGTCCAGGGCCAGTTCACCGATGAGCACAATGTCATCCAGTGCCGGTACCAGCAGCTGGCGGCTGGCCACGATGATGGCCAGCGCGATGGGCAGGTCAAAGGCCGTGCCTTCCTTGCGCAGGTCCGCCGGGGAGAGGTTGACCACCGTCTGCCCCACCGGCATCACAAAGCCGCTGTTTTTCAGCGCCGCGCCCACCCGGTCACGGCTTTCCTTGACGGCGGCGTCGGGCAGGCCCACGATGTTGAAGGTGAACTGGCTGGCGGAGGCCACATAGGCCTCCACCGTCACCGGCTGGCCCTGGATACCGTTTAAGGCAAAACACTTGGTGCGTGCTAACATCGCATGCCTCCGGTTTTAGTAATACAGCCACCCCGGGAACCACTTCATGGCTTCCAGCCAGGCGGTGGATACCCGCACACCGCTGATGTATGGGAAGAAGGTCACAAACAGGATGAAGGCGACGGCGGGCAAGGCGATCCACAGGATTTTTGCCATTTTTTCTTTTCTTTGGGCTAAAACATCCAGCATCAGCGCCAGGCACAGGATGATGAAGGGCACGGAAGGGAAGTAATGGTAGATGTAAGTGCCCCTTGGCACCAGCACCCAGGGCAGGTACTGCGCCAGGAAGGACATCAGCAGGAAGACGGGCCGGCGGTCATACCGGGGGATGCCTTTCTCTGCCAATTCAAGCTGGGACAGGGTTCGGGTCACAAACATGCGCTGGCGCAGTTCATACAGGGCGGTCAACACCAGGCCCACCAGGCCGCCCCACCACACCAGCGGGTTGCCAAAGGACCAGATGACGCTGGCGGTGCCGTCCTTGATGCCGCCGGAATAGAAATACATGGGCTTCTTAATGATCGGCCAGCTGAACCAGGGCGAAGCCCAGGGGTGGTCCGATCCGCGGCCGGGCTCGGAATGGTAGCCAAACATGTACACATTGTTGTCAATGATTTTTTGAAGCGTCAGCCCGCCCGGCGACTGGCTGTACACCGGGATGTAGGACAGGACGTAAATCGCCGCCGGCACCAGGATAAAGAAGGGGATGCACCATAAGCAGGTGAGCAGGGCTTGTCGCAGCCAGGACTCCGCGAACGCACGCGCCGGAGCCGCGTCCTCGCCCAGGGCGTCCAGCTCTTCGTTGGTCGCTTTTGAAAGCAGGTAGCCCTGGTAACTCTGTATGATCAGGGACGCGAAGAACAGCACCGCGAGGCCTGCTCCCGCGTACATGCCCGGCCACTTGCTTGCGATGGACAAGCCCATGAAAAACCCCGAGAAAAACAGCATGAGGACGCGCTTTTTCAAAGGCGTGCGCAGGGGGTCCTGCATGGTGTATCGCAGCATGAAAAAGTAGGCGTAGATGATGAACAAGGTGACAAAGCTGTCAATGGTGGCGATGCGCGTCTGCGTGAAATGCATGAAGTCAAAGGCCATCAGCAGCGTGGAGAGCATGCCCAGGCCGCGGCGTTTGGTTAGTTGCTTGCCCAGCAGGTACATGCCCGGCAGCATCAGCACCCCCGCAAATGCGCCCGCGAAACGCCAGCCAAAGGGGGTCATGCCAAAGAGCATCACACTGAAGGTCATGAACACCTTGCCAAGGGGCGGGTGGCTGACTTCATAGATGTGGCTGGGCTCCAGGCCGAGCAGGCCATTGCGCTGCTCATAGGCTGTGCGCGCGTGGTAGATTTCGTCAAAGTACATGCTGTTGAACCAGCTGGGGCTGCCTTGAAATACGGCTTGCTCATCAATCAGGGCTTCCGCGCCGGGGCTGGTGCTTTGAAAGGCAAGGTTCTCGCCAGTAATGTAATCCTGGGCGACCAACTCCATCAGCGTCAAGGTGTTGGTGATGTTGCTGATGCGCACATAGCGCCCGCTCAGCTCCCGCGCCAGGCTGTCATACTCGGTTTCACCCTTGCTGTTGATAAAGGGATGCCCCAAGGGCTTCCAGGCGAACAAACCGCCCTGGGTGATCTGGAAGGGATAGTCGGTGTAGGTTTCCCCGTCCTCACTGACGCCCACTTCAAAAGTGCTGTCCGACCAATGGATGCCGCCGTAGAACATCAGCCGGAATGTGCGGCTCTCCCCCAGGTCCAGGCGCACTTCCTGCTGATCACGGGAAGAAACCCAGGCGTTTTGCGGGGCCTGGGTGGCCCCCAGGTTGACCAGGGCCACCACGGCGTACAACACAGTGACCAGGACAATCAGCAGGGCATCCTTGCGGTCAAAGCGGACCTGCTCGCGTTTTTTGACAAAAGCGAATCGCAAGTTGTTGTGCATTTCCTTCACCGGCTGGACCACATGGAGCTTGCGCACTATTTCCCCTTGCCGGCTTAAGGCATGCGCCAGGTAGATGGAGACGCTGACCAGAGGCAGGCTAATAAAAGCCAGTGCATACTCCAGCCAGGCTGAATCGCTCACAAGGCCTGCCATGGGCGCATCCAGATTGCCATTGCTGCCTCCGATGCGCATGCCCCGGTCCAGGGCGACCGCGGTGTTGAGGAAACATACTGCGCTGACCGCCAGCAGCATGAAGAGGATGCGCCGATCGCGCTTTAATACATAGGCCAGGGTCAGCAAGGCGACCGCCAGGAAGAGATAGCGCTCGTGCATCATGGTGCCCAGAAGCGAAAATCCAATCAGGAGAACGCTGGCCAACAAGGGCAGGTTGGTCTGCTGTTTACCGCTGATATAAAAGGACCCCACCGCCAGAAAGACCGACACCATCAGCAGGGTGCCCATCACCTGGAAGCTCATTGGAAGCAAGACGGCAAGCGCGGGCAGCATGGCCGCGATGAATGAGAAGAGTTCCAGGCGATTGGTTTTTAGTGATTCGCTTTGGTTCTTATGCTTCTGCACCGCTAGAACAATCAAAGGAACCAGCATCACCAGGCTGCCGGACAGGCGCAGCAAGAAGGGCGCGGCATTGCTGATTCCCACCCAGTTTTGCCCAAACAGGAAGTACAGATTGGTGGCGTTGACAGTGGCGTAGTTGTAATATCTCATCGTGTTGCCGTACAAGCCAAACAACCAGGGGATTCCATTGGTCTGATTAAAGAACGGCAGCGCGCCTGCCGCAAGCACAAGCAGGCTGAACAAGACGCCCAGTCCCATGTCCTGGAGCGGTTCCTCTTCTTTACGCCAGATGAAGTCCATCACCAGGGCCAGCAGGCCAAGCGGGCCCACCATCAGCGCCTGGGGCTTCATCAGCACCGCCAACACATAAACCGGCAGCGCGAATCGCCAGCGTTTGTCTATGATGAGCAGCACCGCCAGCATTAAAAGCAGGGAAGGCAGGCTGTCCACCTGGCCCCAGGCGGCGCCCGCCAGGTAGGTTAATGGGTTCATGGCATACAGCATGGACAGCACCAAGGCGCTGATACTGTTTACATGGCGTTTTGCAACCCTGTACAGCAGCGTGATGATGAGCAGGTCACAAATCAGGGAGGGCAGTTTCACCATCAATCCAGTCACGCCGCTGCCCAGCATCCGGCCGATCAGGCCAAGAGGCCACAGCACCAGCATATAGCCCGGCGGATAGTCCCGGTGGCCGTCCAGCAGGTAAAAACCTGAGGGGCCGGCGTCCGCCATGTTCTGCGCCCAGGCGCGGAAGGCGCCGATGTCTACTGGGAAACCGGACACCATGTTGGCCAACAGCAAGCGTGTGACAAAGGCAAACGCCAACAAAACGGCCAGTAAAACATTCGCTTTGTTGTTCATGCCGGGCTGGTTCAAGGCCTCTTCCTGCCTCTGGGCGACTCTGGCAAGGGACACCAACAGCATGGCAAAGACTGCGAAAATCATCACAGCAAGCGGCGCAAACGGCGTGCTTGCCCCGGCGGATTTTGAGGCCGCGCTGTTTGACTGCGCGGCTTTTTCCCAGTTGGTGACAATCACATTGTCAGGCGCCTGGGATACCGCCATCAGGGACAGGTTGTCAAAGCGCGCCTCGCCCACCGCCTCGCCGGAATAGCCGCCCAGGCGGGCAAAGAGGGTGACGTCGGTCTGCTTGCTGCCGGTTTTCCCGTATAAATCAACACGCTGCCAGCCATCCTCCGTGTCGAACACGGCTTCGGAAAACACGTAGACATCGGCGATGGACAGGTTGGCCCCGCGCCCGCCTTCCGCGCTGGCCTTCACATCGCCGCTGAAATGGTAGATGGTGTTGGGGGATACCTTCACCGTCTGGAAGTAGCGCGCGTCATTGGGGGAGGCGTTTTGAATCAGGATGCCCTTGCCGTCTTTGCCATCCTCCACCTGGAAGGAGGTGATGTTGGCGTCATAAAAATAGGCCTCCGGCAGCCAGTGGTCCGGGTAGCCATCCGCATCAACCTGTTCAAAACCGCCGTTCTTCAGCAGTTCCACACCAAAGGCCGGCGGCTGTGGAGCGCCTTGCCTGATAACAAAGAACCACAGCAAAAACAAAGCCAGCGCCACCGCCAGCACGGGCAGCCAGCGCTTCATCTTCATTTGATTAATTTTCATGGAGCACATCCTCCCGAAACAAAACGCCCGCCCGAGTCACTTCCAGGTAGGCCAGTTTCCATTGTTGGGGCTTCTTCGCGATATAGGCCCGGGCTGCGTCCAGCAGGTGCTGCCGTTTACCGGGCGTAATGCCTGCAAGGCCGCTGCCAAGTCGGCTTTGGGGACGGTACTTGACCTCCACAAAATAAAGCGTCCTGTTCTTCTTCGCGATCAGGTCAATTTCACCATGGCGGCTTCTGAAGCGCTGTTCCACCACCACAAAGCCTTGGCTTTTCAGGTATTCATCGGCGATCTGTTCGCCTCGCAAGCCTTGCTGGTACTGGCTCATGCTTGCAGAATCTTACCCAGGAAACTGCGCCTGTGGCAGGGGCAGGGGCCGAATTCCTTCAGCGCCAAGACGTGTTCCCGGGTGCCATAGCCCTTGTTGGTGTCAAAATGGTACTGCGGGTACAGCGTGTGGAGCTCCGCCATCTCCCGGTCCCTGGTCACCTTGGCCACAATGGACGCCGCGGCGATGGAATAGCTGACCGCGTCCCCGGAAATGATGGCTTGTTCACGCCCTGGCAGCCCAACCCTGGTGACCGCGTCGATCAAAAACAGGCCCACCCCCGCTCCCTGGGCGGCGCGGCGCATGGCCAGCTTGGTGGCTTCCAGGATGTTGATGTCATCAATTTCCTCCGGCTCCGCCCTGCCCACGCCCACATAGAGCGCATGCTTGAGAATGTCTTCATACACAGCGTTGCGCTGTTTTTCGCTCAATTGCTTGGAGTCATACACATAGGGCAGGCAGGGATGAAGGGGCATCACCACGCATGCCGCCGTCACGTGCCCGGCCAAGGGGCCGCGGCCTGCCTCATCGATTCCCCCAAACACCAGGCCTTGCTCCCACAATTGCAGGTCATGCCGGTAGATGGCCGCGATGCGCTCACGCTTGGTCAAAGCTTGCTGTCCTCCGGCTTTTCCAGGGTGATTCTGCCCAGCTTACCGGAGCGGAACTCATCCAGCACGCACACCGCGCCGCGCTCCAGGTCCACTTCGCCGCCTTTTAACAAAAATCCACGGTTCCTGCAGATGGCTTCCAAGAGCGCCTGGCCGCGCAGGCTGTCATCCTCCAGGTTGTACCGAGCGACAAGGCCGGGCTTGGCGATGACCATCAGCTCATCCAGCAGCGCTAGGGCCAGGTGGAAGACATCCACCACCTCATCCCGCACCGCCGCGATGTAGGTCAGCCGCCGGGCGGCCACCGGGTCATGCAGCTTGGGCCACAAAAGCCCAGGCGTGTCCAGCAGTTCCAACTTGGGAGAGGCCTGAATCCACTGCGGCGCGCGGGTCACCCCGGGCCTGTCCTGCACTTTGAAGGCGGAGCGGCCGGCCAGGTAGTTGATCAATGTGCTCTTGCCCACATTGGGCACGCCAAGCACCATGGCGCGGGCGGAGCGGGTAATCCCCTTGCGCAAGGAGCGCGCGATGCGCTCCTCCGTCAAAGAGACGATGGCGTTTAAAATATTCTGCTTGCGCTTGCCCATCTCAATGGCCATGCAGGCCTGGTTTTGCACCTCAAAGTAGGATAGCCATTGGCGGGTGAGGTCGGGATTGGCCAGGTCCGATTTGTTCAGCAGCAGCACCCTGGGCTTGTTTTGCACAAGGGAATCCAGTTCCGGGTTGCGGCTGGACAGGGGCAAGCGAGCGTCGCACAACTCGATGACGGCGTCAATGCGCTTGAGCTGGTCCGCCAGCAAGCGCCGCGCCTTTGCCATATGGCCGGGATACCAGGTAATGGGTGTTTGCACAAAGCACCTTCCTTCCAGTCAGAAAGTACCATGGATTCAGCCTGAATGCAAGAAAACTCCGCCGTTTTCCGGCTTGACAGCAAACAAACCCTGGTGATAGGATGGCACATCGGCGTTGACGGAGAACAACCCCTGATGATGGCGACTTCCAAGAGAGGGCTGCACACGCTGCAAGCGGCCTGAAGGCGCGCAGGGCATTCGCTTCCAAGCCGCTCGGCTGAACACAAAAAAGTAGGCCAGGCCGTCCCCCGCGTTAAGGGTTCAAGCGCGCCTTGTGCGCGAAATGTGGGTGGTACCACGTAGCCATTGCGTCCCATGCGAAAGCCGGGATTTTTTTATTGGAGGAAAGATGGACAACCAGACGATGGTCACAAACCTGATCAATACGGCGAGGAAAGCCTTCACGCAAGCGTCAGACCTGAAAGCTTTGGACGCCTTGCGGGTCAGCCTGCTGGGCAAAAAAGGCGAGCTGACCGGCTTGCTGCGCGGCATGGGACAATTGAGCCCAGAAGAGCGCCCAGCCTTTGGGCAGCTCATCAACCAGGCGCGGGAAGCGATTGAGCAGATGCTGGCAGACCGTGAAGGCCAGCTGAAAGCCCAGGAGCAGGCCATGCGCCTTCAAGCGGAGGCCATTGACGTGACCCTGCCCACCGACCTGCCGCGCCTGGGCGCCCCACACCCCAACACCAAAGTGCTGGATGCGGTGGTGGACTGCTTTGTTGGCCTTGGCTTTGAGGTGGTGGAAGGGCCGGAGATTGAGCTGGATAGATACAACTTTGAGCTGCTCAACATCCCCAAGAACCACCCCGCCCGCGACGCGCAGGACACTTTCTACATCGATGACAACATCGTGCTGCGCACGCACACCTCCCCCGTTCAGGCGCGGGTGATGCTCAGCCAAAAGGCCCCCATCCGCATCATCTGCCCAGGACGCGTCTACCGCGCGGACGAGGTGGACGCCACACACAGCCCGGTCTTCCACCAGATTGAAGGCCTGGTGATTGACAAGGATGTCACCATGGCGGACCTGCGCGGCACCCTGGGCGCCTTCGCGCGTCAATTGTACGGCGACAGCATCACCACGCGCTTCCGCCCCTCCTTCTTCCCCTTCACCGAGCCTTCCACCGAGGTGGACCTCACCTGCATCGTCTGCAAAGGCGCAGGCTGCCGGGTGTGCAAGGGCACCGGGTGGATTGAAGTGCTGGGCGGCGGCATGGTGAACCCCAAGGTGTTAAAAGCCTGTGGCATTGACCCCACCGTCTATTCCGGCTTCGCTTTTGGCGTGGGCCTTGAGCGCATCACCATGCTGCGCTACGGGATTTCTGACATGCGCTGGCTGTTTGAGGGGGATGAACGCTTCCTCCGCCAGTTCTCATAAAGGAGCAGATCAAAAATGAAAGCATCATTGAATTGGGTCCGGCAGTACGCACCCTTTGAAGCGACCCCGGAAGACTATCAGCACAAGATGATCATGGCCGGCACGGCGGTTGAAGGCACAGAACCCTTGATTGACATCACCGGCGTGGTGGTGGGCAAGGTGCTGACCTGTGTGCCCCATGAAAACAGCGACCACCTGCATGTGTGCACGGTGGATGTCGGCCAGGGTGAGCCCCTGCAGATCGTCTGCGGCGCGCCCAATGTGGCGGCCGGCCAACTGGTGCCCACCGCGGTGGTCGGCGCCAAGCTGCCCGGGCTGACCATCAAAAAGGGCAAAATCCGCGGCGTGGAAAGCTACGGCATGTTATGCTCAGCCACAGAATTGCAAATTCCCCAGGAGCTGTACCCATCCGTGGGCGATGCCGGCTTGCTCATTTTGCAGGAGGACTACGCCCCCGGCACCGACTTTCTCAAGGCCCTGGGCCTTGATGACACGGTGGTGGATTATGACATCCTGGCCAATCGGCCAGATTGCCTGAGCATTCAGGGCGTGGCACGGGAAACAGCGGCGGTGTTCGACCTTCCCTATCAGGAACCAGCCAATGAATACCCGGAAACTGAAGACAGCATCAGCGAATATGCCAAAGTGACCGT
>JAAYLK010000094.1 GCA_012521895.1 Clostridiales bacterium | reverse complement strand
TGGGGCGAGTGGGACACTGTCACCCCAGCCAACTGCACCATAAAGGGACTGGAACAGCGCATTTGCATGAATGATGACAAGCATGTCGAATCCCGCGAGCTGCCCCTGTTGCCCCACAAGGAAGGCGCGTGGGAGATCGTGAAGCAGCCGGATGCCAAGAACAAGGAAAACGGGCTGAAAGTCCTCAGGTGCGCCGTTGGCGGCGAAATCCTGAAGGAAGAAGTCATCCCCTATGTGACCACCACCTGGTTCTACAACAACACCGCCAGCACCCAGGGTCTCCGCTTCCGCGATGTGAACCCCGAGCTGACCGGTAAATGGTACATGTTCACCCCCGTGGACCTCTCTGTGGATGGCGTGCAGGAGATTCCGATCATCGCCTCCAACATGTACTACATCGGCAACCTGACCCTGACGGTGGCCGAGGGCAACGTGACGGCCGAATACAAGATGGCCCGCGGCGTGAATGTGCGCAGCGAATTCCTGTCCTACTTTGCTGATTTGAGCCTGGTTGAAAAGGTTGAACCCGCGCAAATCGCCTACGAGAAGCTGCCCTTTGGCGAGCCGGTCAGCATTGAAACCGAACTCAAGGGCGACACCAACGTGTTGCTGTACACCCACTTTGTGGTGGACTACAACGATGACCTGAACATCCAGCGTTTCTTCACTTCCAGCAAGGAATACAAAGCCCTGGTCTCTGCGCTGAAGGAAATGATGGACTAATTGCTCCCGCGCTTTGTTAAGCGATAAAACACCTGCGCCCCCGCACTTGCGGGGGCGTTTGTGTGTCATCAGAGTGCTCTAATGCTGCTGTAAAGATTGAAATCAGCATTCGCGCTGGGTCGTGTTTGTGCGCTCTGTTTTGCTGTGGTAGAATATAGCATCAACCCGTATCAGGACCGAGTGTTTTGCGCCTTGACGACCCCGTGCAGCAATCAATAGCTCGCCTGAGAACAGGAAAGGACGTTTATGACATCTGGTTCCGCGATTTACATCATCGTTGACCGCGGCAAGGCCAACGATTTGCTTCGCCGCGCCCAGCAGCTGGGCGCGCAGCGGGGCACCATCTTCCTGGGGGAGGGCACCATGCCCTCGCGCTGGCTGGACATCCTGGGCATCAACCAATCCCACAAGGAAGTGCTGCTGATCGCGGGGACCAATGACCTGTTGGAGAGCGTCTATGCCATGCTGCGGGAGGAATTCCAGCTGCACAAGCGCTACAAGGGCATCGCCTTTTCGGTGCCCTACCGCCAGTTCACGCCCGACGGCCCGCCGCGGGAGGAGGCCGTCCGCGCCACTGAGGCGCCCTACGTCTGCCTGATGACGGTGCTGGACCGGGGCCTGGGTGAGGAGTGCATGAAGCATGCCCGGGCAGCCGGCGCGCGCGGGGGCACCATCGTGCACGCCCATGGCGCGGGCGTGCCGCAGGATTTTTATTTTCCGCTGACCATCGAGCCGCAAAAGGACATCGTGATGATAGTGGCCAAGCGCGAGAGCGCCACGCAAATCCGCAAGGCCATCTATGTCAACATGCAGATAGAGCGCAAGGGCGCTGGCATCATCTTCGCCCTGCCCGTCACTCGCACCCTGGGGCTGTATGAGGAGCACAGGCAGGAAAGGTCGGTGAGCCCATGAGCCTGCTGAGAAGCAAGTTTGAGGAAGTCGGGCGCTCCCTCCTGCCCATCATCGCCCTGGTGCTGCTGTTGGCCTTCCTCTTTGTCAAGCCCGCGGCCGATGTCTACTGGCGCTTTGGCATCGGCTCCCTCCTGCTGCTGGTGGGCCTGGCCATCTTCCTGCTGGGTGTGGACCTGGGCATGAACCCCATCGGCGACCACATGGCGGTGGAGGTGGCCACGGCAAAATCCCGCTGGGTGGTGGCC
>JAAYLK010000093.1 GCA_012521895.1 Clostridiales bacterium | reverse complement strand
TCCTGCACCGCCCCCGGAATCAGATATACCTTGCCTTCCTCCACATACACATAGACATCGCCCTTGTGTTCCCAGGCGCCCAGCATCTTCTTCCAGCTATGGGAGGATTTTTCCTGCTTTGCGTTTTGCGTCACCAGGTGCTTGGGGTCTTGCTTCAAAAAGAGGGTGTAGGCCAGGCGTTTCTTGTTCTTGTCCAGGCCCAGCTGCTTGACGCGTTTGTTCAAGTTTGAGAAAAACCGGATGAAATGGTTGACGGGCAGCAGCAGGCCAATGCCCAACAGCACCCCGCCCAACAACCAGGCGCCGCGTACTCCGTTCATCGCCGCGATGAAGGCGATCAGCGCCAGCACCGCGAACACCGCCAGGAAGATGAGCGGCCGCTTCAAGGCGCCGGTGCGCACATAGCGGTCAAAGAAGGCAAACCTGCGGAAGTTATTCTCGTCCAGATAAATTTCCAGGCCCTTGCTTTGCTCCATATGTTCCCTTCCCATACTCAAATCAATCAATACATTTGAGGATAATCAAGCCACCGCTTCCTCCGGAATGGCCGTCTTGCCCAGCATCAGGCGGTTGAGCACCGCGAACACCGCCAGCAGCACGATGGCGCCCAGGATCAGGCTCATGCCGCCCAGCATGCCCAGGGACTTGGTCATGATGCCCACCAAGCTGGGCATCAGCACGGCGCCCGCGGAGCCAAAGGCCAGCAGCACGCCGGTGGCCAGGGGATAGCGGTTGGTGAAGATGGCGGCGTCAGAATAGGTCATGGGGGCGATGCCGGCCATGGACAAGCCCAGGCCCGCCACGGCGAAGGTCACCTGGGCGATGCTGGAACCAAACAGCATCAGGGCGAAGAAAACGACGGTGGAAAAGCTGGCCAGCATCATCAAGGTCTTCTGGTGGATTTTGGCGCTCAAGGCCGCGCTGCCCAGGCGGCCTACCAGCATCAGCACCCAAAACAGGGTGGCCATCATCTGGCTGTAGTCGCTCAGGCGCTGCTGAAGGCCTTCCCCGCTGCCCAGGGATTCCACCAGGCTGGTCTTGCTTTGGATGTAGGTCACCAGCCAGCCGTTGATGGAGTATTCCGAGCACAGGTAGAAGAACATCATCCCGCCAAGGATCAGGAAGGCCTTGTTCTTTAGAAACACCAGAGATTTGTCCTGGCGCTTGTCCTGTTTGCGCTCCTTTTCCTCCATGGGCCGGGTGCCCATGAAAAACAGGGAGAACAGCAATGCGACCATCACAAAGCCCACCCCGGCCTGCCAGGAGAGGGCGCGGCGCAGGGCCAGGAAGGCCAGCGGCGTCACCAGGGCGCCCACGGCAAAGGAGGCGTGCAGCATGTTGGATGCAGCGGGGCTGCCAAGGGTCAGGGCGTTCACCTTGCGGTTGCTGAAGTTGGTCACGCTGCCCCTGCCCATGCCGGTCAGCAAAAAGGCCATGATCAGCCACACCGGGTTGCCCCAGACCAGCATCATTAAAAAGCCCAGGAAGCCCAGCGCGCTCAACAGCAAAATGGAGCGTTTCTCGCCCAGGTACAGGGGTGCCAGGCCCGACAGCAGGCCCGCCGCCAGGTTGCCCCCGGAGTGAGCCGACAGCATCAGCCCGCTCACCGCCTCATCCAGGTGGTAGGCCGCGCGCAGGTCCGGCAGGGCAGAGCCCAGGGTCATCGACAGCGCGCCATTGCAAAAAAACGCGAAAAAACAGGCATACAGCAGGTGCTGCTGCTGGGTTTTCAGGCGGCGAAAAACGGACATCATCGTGGTTTGCTCCTGTGGTTCGTTCAGACATTGCATGCAGAAATCGTCTGCCCGCACCAATATAGGTCTTCGCCCAGGGCTTGTCAAAGCATTTGGCAAAATCGCGACAAAACGACGAAAACACAGGCCGGCGCCGCATTGACTTGTGAAAACTGGTGTGATAAAATCAGGATTACCGGCAGCGGATGGGATCCGCGCAAATCAATATATGGAGGAACCTGTATGAAGAAGTTCTTGGCACTCCTGTTCGTTCTAACGATGATTCTGGGCGCCACCGCCGCGGTGGCGGAATCCCCCGTAACCCTGGTCTATGCCGAGGTCAACCCCCTGGACACCATCGTGGGCATGACGGCGCAAGCCTTCAAAACCAAGGTGGAAGAGCTGTCCGGCGGCTCCATCACAATCGATATTCAGCACTCCGGCGTTCTGGGCTCTGAAGCTCAGGTGCTGGATGGCATTCTGTCCGGCGGCGACACGGTGGACATCTCCCGCATCTCCGCTTTCGCCCTGACCAGCTACGGCTGCAACAAGGCTAAACTGCTGTCCATCCCCTACACCTTCGTCAGCCGTGAGCATTTCTGGAATTTTGTCAATTCCGATATGTCCGCGGACTTCCTGGCTGAGCCGCAGACCATCGGCCTGCCCCTGCGCGGTTTTGCCTATGGTGAGGAGGGCTTCCGCCATTTCTTCCTCAAGAACAAGGTGGAAACCATCGAAGACCTCAAGGGTCTCAAGCTGCGCGTGTCGGATGACCCGGTCATGACCGGCATGGTGCGCGACCTGGGCGCCAGCCCCACCGTGGTCTCCTTTACCGAGTTGTACTCCGCGCTGCAATCGGGCGTGGTGGATGGCGCAGAGCAGCCCATCGCCAACTACCGCTCCAACGCCTTCCCCGAGGTTGCCCCCTACCTGATGCTGGACGGCCACACCCTGGGCGCCATCCAGCTGATCATCACCGACAACGGCTGGAACAAACTGTCCGAGCAGCAGCAGGCCTGGGTGATGGAAGCGGGCAAGTTCGCGCAGGAAGAAAACGCTAGGTTCTCCGCAGAGAAAGAAGCCGAAGTGCTGGAGCAGCTCAAGGCCGAAGGCGTCACCGTCATCGAAGTCACCGACAAAACCCCCTGGGTTGAAGCCTGCCAGAACACCATCCAGTCCAACACCAAGGACCAGGCCGAGCTCTACCAGAAACTGCTTGACCTGCAATAAACAAAGAACATACAATTAGTATGATATGACCCGGGGCACAGGCAAGGCGTCCTGTGCCCCTTCAAAAAACCTAAAGCTGGAGAGGAGGCCTGCCTATGCCCCGGGTATTCCAGGTTCTGGACAAGATCCGGCCCTTGTATGAATGGGCATACAAAGTGATCATGTTCATTTGTAAAATCCTGCTCATTGCCGATATCCTCATCACCACCATGTCTGTCATTGGCCGTTATGTTCCCTTCATTCCCGACCCTGCCTGGAGCGAGCAGGTGGTGTTGACCCTGATGGTCTACATGGCGGTGCTGTCGGCGACCCTGGCCATCCGCAAGGGCAACCACATCCGCCTGACCGCCTTTGACCGCAAGATGCCCAAGAGCGTGGTCAAATTTCTGGACATCTTTTCAGACCTTCTGGTGCTGGCCCTGGGCATCGTCATGCTGGTGTACGGCTGGAAGGTGTGCACCTCGCCGCTGGCCACTTTTGGCCGCTATGAGTCCATGCCCTGGCTGAGCCGCTTCTGGATGTATTTCCCGATTCCCCTGGCGGGCGCGGGCATGATTATCTTTGAAGTGGAGCAGGTCTACCTGCACATCCGGGCGCTGTTTGTCAAGGATGAACCACAAGCTGCGGAGGTGAGCGTATGACTACTGAAACTTTTGCTGTCATCGTGCTGCTTGGCAGCTTTTTCCTGCTCATCGCCCTGCGCGTGCCCATCGCCTACGCGGTCGGCCTGTCCACCGTGCTGTGCCTTCTGGTCCAGGGCCAGGCCCTGGTGACCCTGCCCCAGCAGATGGTGAAGGGCATGTGGTCCTTCAGCCTCATGGCGGTGCCCTTCTTTATCACCATGGGCGTGCTGATGGGCTCCGGCGGTATCGGGGAACGCCTGATCAAACTGGCCGACTCCCTGGTGGGCTGGATGCGCGGCGGTATGGCCATGGTGAACGTGGTGGACTCCTACTTCTTTGGCGGCATTTCCGGCTCCGCTGCCGCGGACACCGCCAGCCTGGGCTCCATCATCATCCCCATGATGGTGGATCAAGGTTATGATGTTGATTTCTCCACCGCCATTACCATCACCTCCTCTGTGGAAGGCTTGCTGGTGCCCCCCAGCCACAACATGGTACTCTACGCCATGGCGGCTGGCGGCGTCTCGGTGGGCTCCCTCTTCCTGGCAGGCTACATCCCTGGCGCCATCCTGGCCATCAGCTTGATGGTGGGCTCCTACATCATCGCCGTCAAGCGCAACTATCCGCGCGGTTCGGCCTTCAGCATCAAAAATGTGTTCAGGCAGATTCTTTCTTCCTTCTGGGCCATGGCCGCCATCCTGATTGTGGTGGTGGGCGTGGTGGGCGGCGTGTTCACGGCGACGGAGTCCGCCGCCATCGCCGTCATCTACAGCCTGTTTGTCAGCGTCTTTGTATACAAGGGCCTCAACTGGAAGGGCGTGTGGAAGGCGCTGGACGAGGCGGTGGAAACCCTGTCCATCGTGCTCATTCTCATCTCCATATCCACCGCCTTTGGCTACTGCCTGACCACCCTGCACGTGCCTGATCTGGCCGCGCAAGCCATCACCAGTATATCTGATAACCCCATCGTAATCGCCCTCCTCATCAACCTGATTTTGTTGGTCCTGGGCATGGTGATGGACATGGCGCCCATCATTTTAATTGCCACCCCGGTGCTGTTGCCTGTGGCACAAAGCATTGGGATCGCCCCGATTCAGTTTGGCATCATCCTGGTGCTCAACTGCGGCATTGGCCTTCTCACCCCGCCGGTTGGCACGGTGCTGTTCATCGGTTCCGCCATCGCCAAACGGCCCATTGAAAAAATCGTCAAGGCCACTCTGCCCTTCTACCTGTGCATGATTGTGGCCCTGCTGCTGATCACCTTCATCCCGCAAATCAGCATGTTCCTGCCCAATTTGTTCGCGAAGTAAACCGACTTAATAAACACAAAAGGCGCGCCGGCAGTTTGCCCAGCGCGCCTTTGTCTTGCCTGGCTTTAAGAGTCTTTGGGGTCCCTGGGCTTGTCATCAAAGGCACGGCTTAACTTATCCGCCAGCTTCTGGCTGATCTCCTCCGCCCAATTGGCGGTGCGCCCGGCCCAGACCTCCGCCTGCTGCGCGGTGCGCTCCGCCCAGGCTTCAATCTGCTCTGCCATGTTCTCCTCGCTATCTTGCGGCCGGTCTTGTTGTGCCTGCTGTGTCGGCTGCCCGTTTTCAAAGTCCAGCTCGATTTTGGCGTTGCTGGTGAACACGCTTAAGGTTTTGCTGCTGCCCACCTGGCTCTTTGGCAGGTTGTTCTTGCTGTTGCTGGTGCCGGAGGTGATGGCGTAATCAGCCATGCTGCCGGGCAGCTCGCCGTGGATTTTGGCGTTGCTGGTGGTAAGCGAGATGGCGGGGCTGAAAAGCCCATGCACCTCGATGCCGCCATTGCTGGTTTTCAGCGTCAGCTTGTCGTTCGCCCGTGCCTGGTCCGCCCGGATTTTGCTGTTGCTGGTGCCCGCGAAGATCTCTTTCTGGCTGGTCACCTGGTTCAAGGTCAGGCTGCCGTTGCTGGATTTGGCGTTGATGTCCTTGGCGGAAAAATTGCGCAGCTCCAGCGCGCTGTTGCTGGTGGTCAGGTTGGCTACTCCCCAGCAGTTGACCTGCTCGACGCTCAGTTTGCCGTTGCTGGTGCGCAGGTTCAGTTCCGCCGCCAGTTCCTTGGGCACATCCAGGGTTACTTCACGCATCTTGCTGTCAAACACTTCCACATCAAAATTGAAGAACTGAAACTCCTGCGGCCTGCGGATGAGGCTCAAGGCGCCATCTTCCAGCGTCACGTCATAACGGATTTTTTTGCTTTCGGGGTGATGGATGACGATGCTGTCCTTGTCCCAGCCGCGCACAATCAGGCGCTGGTTGCGGTCGCGGATGATGATGTTCTTCACCAGGCCGGCTTTGACGTCAATGGTGCGCACGCCGGGCTTGAAGGGCTCTTCTTCAGCGTTGGCCGCTTCCTGTTTTTGCTCTTCCTGTGCCGTGCGGGTGTGCAGCAGCTGCCTGGCCGCCTCCCGCGGGGCTTCCATGGTGGCGACCGCCGCTTCCTCGTCCAGGCCCTCATCCATCATGCGGTCCTCCAGCAGCTCGTTGAAGTAGGAGATGGCCTCCTCTACCGGGCCAAAATTGTCCTCTTCCAGCACCAGCTTCAATTCCCTGAGGTATTCCTCACGCTTCATCCCTGTGTTCCTCCCTGTATCTGTTCGTTTCCCAACACCTTGACCGCTTCCTCATAGATGCGCCCCAGCGCTTCCCATTCCAGGACAAAATCCGACAGTTGTTTGCGCCCCAGCGCTGTAATGCGGTAGTAGTGGCGCAGCCGGCCATTGAACTCGGTGGAATAGGTCTCCACCGCGCCCGCTTCCTGCAGGCGTTTGAGCACCGGATACAGCGTGGATTCTGACAGCGGCATCAGCCTGGCCGCGTCCTTGGCCAGGCTGTAGCCATAGGAATCGCCTTTTCCCAGCATGGTCAGCACACAGATTTCGGTCAGCCCGCGCTTTAATTGGATGTCCACCCAATCACCTCCTATGGCCAATATCATACGACGCATAGTATCGCTCGTCAACCATTATGAGAATTTTTTAATCTTTGTGTCCTGACACTGTTTTCTGTCCATTGGAGCGGGCATGGGTTATAATAAAACAAAGCAAGACAATGGGGGAGAGCATGAGATTACAAAAATACCTGGCATCCTGCGGGGTCGCCTCCCGGCGCAAAGCAGAGGAAATGATCGCGCAGGGCCTGGTCAGCGTCAACGGCCAGGTGGTGCGGGAGATGGGCGTGCTGGTGGCGCCGGGCGATGAAGTGATGGTGGAAGGCCGGCGGGTTGTACCGGAGGAAGAAAAGCGCTACATCCTCTACTACAAGCCGGTGGGCGAGGTCACCACCGTCTCCGACCCGCGCGGCAGGCCCACGGTGCTGGACCATTTCCGGGATTACCCGGTGCGCGTCTTCCCGGTCGGGCGGCTGGATTTTGACTCCGAAGGCCTGTTGATTTTGACCAATGACGGGGAACTGACCCAGCGGCTGACCCACCCCAGCCATGAGGTGGAAAAGCGCTACATCGCCCGCGTGTCCAACCAGCTCAGCGAGGAATCCTTGTACCGCCTGCGCAACGGCGTCATGATTGATGACCGCAAGACGGCGCCGGCCAAGGTGTCGGTTCTTCGAAAAGACCCATTCTCAACCGACATCCTGATATCCATCCATGAGGGCCGCAACCGCCAGATCCGCCGCATGGTGGAGGCCGTGGGCCATGAGGTGGTGCGCTTAAAGCGTGTGCAGTACGGCAAGCTCACCCTGGGGGACTTGGAGCGCGGCCAGTGGCGCGAACTGACGATGGATGAGGTGGCCCTGCTGTGACCGCGGACCCGGCCCTGCTGCGCTCCGCCCGGCACATCGCGAAGGACATCTTTGCCCGTGTCATCCAGCCCGGGGACACAGTGGTGGACGCCACTTTGGGCACCGGCCAGGACTGCCTGACGCTGTGCCAATTGGTGGGGGAGAAGGGCTTGGTGCATGGCTTTGATGTCCAGCCCCAGGCGCTGGAACGCACCCGGGAGCGCTTGACGGAAAGCGGCCTGCATGACCGGGCCCAACTGCACCTGCTGGGCCATGAGCGCATGGCTGAGGTGGTGCCGCAGGGCGTGAAGCTAATTGCCTTCAACCTGGGCTGGCTGCCCGGCAGCGACAAGCGGGTGACCACGCAAGTGGAGACGACTCTAAAGGCGGTTCAGGCCGCCCTCAGCCTGCTCATCCAGTATGGTGTTTTGGTGGTGTGCGTCTATCCCGGGCATGAGGAAGGGCAAAGGGAACAGGAAGCGCTGCTTTCTTATGCCGCGTCCTTGAACCCCCGCCATGTCAGCGTGCTCTGGCATGACTTCCTCAATGGCGGCATCGGCGCGCCCGGCTGCCTGGTGATTGAGAAAATCCGGGAGGAAGTTTTACAATCCCTTTAAACTACATGCCCATTGATGATGCTATACTAAGGCCAAACCGGCAAAGGAGAGCAACAGCATGATCATCACCACCACACCCAGCGTCGAAGGCCGCGCGATCGCGGAATACCGGGGCATCGTCTTTGGCGAGGTCATCTCCGGCATCAACTTCTTAAAGGACATCGCAGCGGGCCTGCGCAACATCTTCGGCGGCCGCTCCCAGGGCTATGAGGAGGAGCTGCTCGCCGCGCGTGACCAGGCGCTGCGGGAAATGGAACAGCGCGCCAGGGACCTGGGCTGTGACGCCGTGGTCGGCGTGAAGATGGATTATGAGGTGCTGGGCGCGGACAACGGCATGCTGATGGTGACCTGCTCGGGCACCGCGGTCAGGCTTCGCGCATAACTGATTGACGGATCCTGTCAAGAAAACCGCGCCGGAATTGCTCCGGCGCGGTTTTGCTGTTGAATGAAACTTTATTCCGCGATACCCAGCCCCCAGGTCAGCAGCTGCTGCCAGAGGAGGTGGTCCTGGCTTAAGACCAGGGTGGAGTTGTCCTTGAAGCTGCCCCTTAAGGCTTCCAGGGAGCGCCAGAACTGATAGAACTCCGGATCCGCCTTGTAGGCCTGGTTGTAGATGTCCATGGCGGCCGCGTCCGCGGTGGCGCGGGTTTCGCCGGCAGTCTTGATGGCGTCGGCCTCAATTTCCGCCGCCTTCAAATCGGTGTCGGAGACCATCTTGCGGTAGGTCTCATCGCCTTCAGAGCGCAGCTGCTGGGCCACCTTGGCGCGGTCGGCCTTCATGCGGTCATAGGTGGTCTCCACGTTGGCCTGGGGCAGGATGGTGCGGTGCACCTGGATGTCGGTCACCTCAATGCCACGGATGACCATGTCCTGGTTGATGGTGACCAGGCCGTTTTTTAGCGCGTTGTTGAGGGCTTCCTTGTTGGAGATGAAGTCCTCCGCCAGCAGGCGGTTGATGGCCTGCACGATGACCGGGTGAATGAGGTTGTCCAGCTGGTTTTCCGCGTTCATCGTGCTGCCCAGCTTCAGGCTGAACAGGGCCGGGTCCGCGATGCGCCACTGGGCGTAGGTGGTGATGTTATACTGCTTCTTCTCGCTGGTGTTGACGGTCTCGGAGTTGGAGGTGTAGTTAAACAGCAGGGAAGGGAACTTGTCCACCTTGTCCACAAACGGCACCTTGAAGTGCAGCCCGCTGCCGCGCTTCTGGACCACCGTGCCGCCCTCCGCCGTGATTTCGCCGCTCAATTGCGACGCGAAGCGTTCATGGAAGGTGTTCTGGTCGTCCAGGATAATGGACTTGATCACGCCAAAGCGGCTGACCACGGCCTGCTCGGCCTCACCAACGATGAAGAAGGCCTCATTGAGCAGGATGAAGGCGGCGATCAGCAGGATGCCGATGATCACCAGCAGCTTGGTGTTCTTCCTGGCAAAGTTTTTCAATGCCTCGTTGAGCTTGCTGGGCTGCCTGGGCGGGTAATTTGGCCGGTTTTGCTGGTTGTTGAACTGTTCCATCCTACTCGCCTCCTTTTGTTGTGTCATTGCTTACTGTCTGCTGGCCCAGGTCCAGGTGCTGCAGCACGCTGTTGTTTTGGTCCACCACTACAATGCGCCCGGCGCCGCCCAGGATGCCTTGCATGGTCTCAATCAGCATCCGGCTTTTGGCGGTGTCCGGCTGCGCCTTGTACGCCTGCAGCACCGCGTCAAAGACGGCGGTGTCCGCCTCCGCCTGGGCCACGGTGGAGGCCTTGTAGGCGATGGCCTTCTGGGTCAGCTCATAGGCGTTACTGCGCGCCATGGGCAGCACGCGGAACTCGTACTGCTGGGCTTCGTCCAGCCGCCGGGTCATCTCGTTCTTGGCGTTGTTCACATCCTCATAAAAGGAGGTGACGGCGTCAGGCACGGTGATGTTTTGGATGTGCACGCTGTGGATTTTGACGCCCATGTCATAGGAGTCAATCAGCGCTTGGAAATCCGGCAGCACTTCCTGCTCGATGGCGTCCTTGTTGAGCAAGGCGTCGTCCAGGGAGCGGTTTTGGATGTTGCGGCGCAGGATGGCTTCAAAGGCCAGGTGCATGGTGCCCTCCGGGTCCTCCACGTCAAAGAGGTACTCCCGCACATCGCGGATGGTGTACTGATAGATGGCTTCCAGCTGGACGATGCTGTTGTCGTTGGTCAGCATCACTGACTCATCCATCTCATCCCGGTACTGGGCCGCGGCGCGGCTGGTGCCGCCGATGGAGGTGCGGTAGCCGTATTCCTTGTTGTGGATGGTGGTGACGCTGCGGGAGACGACGGATTGCACCCCCGGCATGCGCCAGTAAAGCCCGGGGCCATTGGTGTCGGTCACCTCGCCAAAGGTCAGCACCAGGGCCTGTTCGCCCTGGCCCACGCGGTAAAGCCCGCTTAGGCCCAGGGCCACAATCACCGCCAGCACCAGCAGCCAAACCATCGGCCTGCTCTTTTTCGCTGTACTCATTCCTGCCTCGCTTTCAATTGTTCTACTCTGGAAAACTTATCCGATTACCCGGATAAAGTCACACAGCCATTCCATGTTCAGCACGTCATAGGGCTTGATGCTGTCGCCCTCGCTGACCAATTGCTTGCCCTCCTGGTCCACCAGGGGGCCGTAAAAGGGGTTGAAGCTGTCACGCGCGATGCTGGAGCGCATGAAGTGCAGCAGCTGGGCGCTGTTTACGCCAACCGCGTCACTGGTGATAAAACGCAGCACGCCGGCGCCCAGGCCCCACCACAGCCCGGTTACGCTGGGGTCTCCCCGGTCGATGATGCGCAGGATGTCCAGGGAGCCGTTTAAATAGCTGCTGACAATCTCGGTGTAGAAGCGCCCCCAGTCCCACTGGGGCGCTGCCAGGTATTCGTAGGGCGTGCCATCCTGGTCGATGCGGCTGATGAAGGAGAAGACCTTGTCCGGCAGCGTCAGCGACAGCCCCGGGTAGCGCGGGGTGTAGGCCACGTCCACGCCCTCCTTAGCCGCCGCGCGCAGGCCAAAGACGCAGGTGGCCGGCTGGTAGGGCAGCACGTCCTTGTATACCAGATAGACCTCCGCGTCCGCGCGCACCGCCTTCACCCCCAGGGCAAAGGCGTTGATGTCGGCGGTGTGGCGCTTGTAGTCAATCTTCGGGGTGATGTAGGCGATTTTCATGGTTTTTGACGCCATGGCCGCCGCCATGCCGCACAGGAAGATGGCCTCGTAATACCGCCCGTAATAGGTGCTTAAGCGATAGTCCACCCGGATGCGCGAATACACCAGGGTCAGGCAGTCCGGGTTTTCCAGCTGGAAGCGCAGGGAGGGCAGGGTGAGGTCGGAGGAGGTGATGAGCAAGAGGTCGGCCCCCTTGGCCTGGTCGTTGAGCTTTTCGTACATGTTGCTGGCGGACAGGCCGTCAATAAAGGAGGACACCACCTGTTCGCCCAGCTTTTCCTGCATCACCTGGCGGCCTTCCTCGTGCGCGCCAATCCAGTTGTCCCCGCTGCGCCCGGCGGGGTAGGCAAAGACCACCTTCGCGCTGCGCCGCTGGGAGAAGAGGCGGGAAATCAGGCCGGGCGGGGCCGGTTTTTCAGTCGGGGTTAGCACCAGGGTGGGCTCCTGCGGGGGCAGGCTGGCCAGTTTGATCTGGGGGATCATGGCGGTCAGCTGCTCGATGATCTGGGAGATGGTGGTCTCCACCGGGAAGCTGTACACCTTCAGGTATTCCAGGAAGGCGTCGCCCAGGGGCTGGGGCGGCTTGACCTGGTTGTAGGCGGTTTCAAACTGCAGCATCATGCCGTTGAAGTTGATGTTGTCAGGGGTTTCCTGGCGCTGCAGGTAGGCCTCTTCCAGGGCCTTGAGCTCTTCATAATCCTCGCGCTTGGATAGGCGGATGTTCTTGAAGCTGCCGTTCTTGTCGTAATTGAGAAAGGCGTAATAGACGGCAATCTCCGGGTCGTTCTCATCCAGCTGGGGAATGACCCGGGTGATGTCCGCGCGCACGCTGGGCGAGCCAAAGTGCTTGAGGATGCTGACGCGCTTGTTGCCCTCGATGACATAGAACTGCCAGAGATATTCATACACCTGTACCGCGTCGCGCAGGCCCTCGTTCATATGGATGGCGCACAGGCTGATCCACTTGGCGGCAAACTCGCTGTTTTCCGGGTGCAGGGGCATGAAGTTGTTTGCGAAGGAGTTGGCGCGCGCGGAGGTATAGGTGCCCACCACGCTTTGCAGGGAGACCTCGCGCTGGGGCAGCTTCATGTAGGCGACAATCCGGTTTTGGCTGGTCAGCTCGTCCAGCGCCGTCAGGTTGCCGCGCTCGCCCTTTGAGGTGCGCGCGCTGTAATCACGCTGCCCAAGGCGCAGGGCCTTGTTGTACTCATACCGGGCTTCCTGGTTACGCATTCCTTCCATAGGTCTTGCTCCAATCAAATCGTGCCTTGATATAGCTGATGCGCTTGCGCTTGGGCGCTAAGTCAAACTCCAGGTCCAGGATGCTGTAGCCAAAGGCGTTGTAGATGGTGGTGGCGCCGTACTCAATCAGGCGCTTGTTGCTGCCGTAGTTCAAGTGCTGGTGGCCGTGGAAGTGGTAGGAGGGGGAAAAGAGGTCCAGCAGCGAGCGGTAGGCGTGAAAGCCCTTGTGGAACTGGTCCTCCCCATCGCCCAGGCCATGGGCCGGCGCGTGGGTGACCAGCACGTCAAAGCCGCCATGCCAGCTGATTTCCTGCATGCGCCTGACCACCTGCCGGGCCACGTCGTTTTCGGTGTAGTGCAAGGGCTTGGGGCTTCTGGAATTGGCGCCGCCAAAGCCCAGGAAGCGGATGCCCTTGATGACCTGCATCTTGAGTTCCAAATTGTCACAGCCGCCGGGCGGGTTGGCCAGCATCCGTGAATCGTGGTTGCCATGCACATACAGCAGCGGCGCGCCCACCATGGTGGTCAGGAAGGAGAGGTAGGCGGGCTTCAAATCCCCGCAGGAGATGATGACATCGATGCCGCGAAACTTGGAGCGGTCAAAATAGTCCCAGATGTACTTGCTCTCTTCATCGGCCACCACCAACGCGCGTATTGTCGTCATCCGCCGCCACTCCTTCTTGAAACATACCAGAAAGATTATACAGGAAAGGCCTGACAGCGTCAAAAAAAGCGGCGATTGCCGCATGGTGAGGTGATCCGGTTTTGTTGATTAATCCAGCAGCCTGCTGATGGCCTCGTAAATGCTTTCCAGCTCCTCATAGGAAGCATAGGGGAGGACGATGCGCCCCTTGTTGAGGGTGCCCTTGACGCTGGCGCGCACGCCCACGGCCTGGGTCAGCCGGTCCTGGAACTCCGTCAGCTCCGGCAGCTGGCTGGGCTGCGCCTTGTGTTTTTTGGCAGGCTGCCGCCTGGAAAGCGATTCCAAAGCGCGCACGCTGAGGCCGTCCCGGATGACCTGTTGGGCCAGCTGCAGCTGGTTTGCCTGCCCAAAGGCTGCCAGCACACGGGCGTGGCCTTCTGATAGCTGGCCTGCTTGCACCATCTCCTGGACGGCGGGGGACAATTGCAGCAGCCTCAACAGGTTGGCCAGCGCCGGGCGGGACTTGCCCAATTGTTTTGCGGCCTCCTCCTGGGTCAGGCTGCCCTCGTCCATCAGCCGGCGAATCGCAAACGCCGCCTCCATGGGGTTGAGGTCGCTGCGCTGCAGGTTCTCCGTCAGCGCGGCCAGTGCGCGCTGGTGGTCCTCCAGGGTTCGGATGAGGACGGGCACGGTTTGCAGGCCGGCTTTGATGGCCGCGCGGAAGCGACGCTCCCCGGCGATGATGCGGTAGCGGCCCTTGTGCGGGCTGGCCAGGATGGGCTGCAGCAGGCCCAGCTGGGCGATGGAGGCGGCCAATTCGTTGAGGCTGTCCTCATCAAAGTCCTTCCGGGGCTGGTCGGGGTTGGGGTCGAGCAAATCAAGCGATACCTGCCTGACCTCGCCCTCAAAGCTGTCTTGCGGGAAGAGGGCGTCCAGCCCGCGCCCCAGCGCAGATTTCTTCATGAACGGCTGCTCCTTGAAAAGGCCTTGTTGGCCTGGATGATTTCGTTTGCCAGGGCTTGGTAGGCGATTGCGCCCGCGCTTTTTGGGTCGTAGGTGCCAATGGCCTGGCCGTGGCTGGGCGCTTCGCCCAGGCGCACGCTGCGGGGGATGATGGACAGGAAGACCTTGCTTTTAAAGTGCTTCTTGACTTCATCTGCCACCTGCAACGACAGGTTCGTCCTGCCGTCAAACATGGTCAGCACCACGCCTTCCAGTTCCAGTCCCGGGTTGGTGGTTTTCTGGACGCGGGCGATGGTGGCTGTCAGGGCGGTGACGCCTTCCAGGGCGAAGTACTCGCACTGGATGGGCACCAGCACGCTGTCGGCACTGGTCAGGGCATTGAGGGTCAAGAGGCTTAAGGAAGGGGGGCAGTCAATCAGGATGAAGTCATACTCGCCCTGAACTGATGCCAGCATGTCCTTTAAGCGGTATTCCCGCTTGTCCATCCCCACCAGCTCCACCTCGGCCGCGGCCAGGCGGATCTCGCTGGGCAGCACGGAAAGGCCCTGCTCCGCGCTCTTGCGGATGGCCTCCCTGGCGGGCAGCTGGTTGATCAGCACCTCATACATCGTGTGTTTGCGCGCGTCAATGGCAAGGCCGCTGCTGGCGTTGCCCTGGGGGTCCATGTCCACCAGCAGGGTTTTCCTGCCGGCCCTGGCCAGGTAGGCGGCCAGGCTGACGGCGGTGGTGGTCTTGCCCACGCCGCCTTTCTGGTTTGCGATCGCGATGATTTTTCCCAAGGGTTCTCCTTATGTCACGCTGTCAATCCAGTGCTTGAAGCGCCAGGGCTCGTGGCAGGTGGTGATGACGCGGCGCAGCGTTTCGTTTTCATCCGCCGACTGCAGATCGTGGTAAAGCAGGTACAGGGCGCGCAGGGCGGACAGGGAGCCCGAGCGCATGGAGTACTCCCGGATGACGGCTTGGTGGTAGGGGTTTTTCTCCATCTGTTCAAACAGCAGGTAGAGCAGCTCGTCGGCCATCAGGGAAAAGTCGTTCACCCGCAGGCGAATCAGCTGGCCGTTGTCCATCAAAAGCGCCAGGCGGCCCTGGGTGTGGTCGCGCACGGATAAAAAGAGCAGGTTGTCCACGCGCTGGCTGAGCAGCGCCAGGCTGTCGCGCTGGGCGCGGAAACCAAACAGCATCATGCCAATCTGGCCGCACAGGCCCAGGCTTTTAGACAAAAAACCCGTCCCCAGCCAGGGTACCAATGTGCTATAAACCTGCTCCTGCGCGATCACCGCGGCCCTCCCATCTGCGCGCGACCCTTACAATAACACAGCGCCAAGGCCATCTCAAGCCATCAGGTGCCTGGCCAGAAAGTCGTAAATATAGCTGTGCGCCGCGTCGCTCCAGAAGGTGCCCTCATGCTCCGCGCCCTGGATCACGGCATAGCCGCAGTCCTTCCCGGCTTCCTTCAGCTTCTGGTGCATCTTGTCCGACTGGCTCTTTGGCACTACATCGTCCGCGTCGCCCTGGAGGATCAAGAACGGCGGTGCCGCCCTGTCCTTGTCCACCTGGTACAGGGGGCTCATGGCTCTTAATACACCCAGCACATCCTGTTGCCCAATCAGGGCCAGCATCAAAGGCAGCACCCCGCCGTCCTGCCTTGCGGCCAGGGACTGCAAAAATTCCAGGGAGATGTCCGGGCTTTTCTTGTACAGGTCAGACAGCCGACTGCCCTCAAAATCGATCAGGTCGGTAGGGCCAAAGCAATCCACCACCGCGCGCACGCTGTCTGAAAAGCCCTGGTAATCCTCCGTCTGGTAGCGCGGCTCATCCCCGGTCAGCCCCACCAGCAAGGCGGTGTTGCCGCCGGAGGAGGTGCCCATGAAGGCGACGCGCTGAGGGTCAATGGCGAGCGCATCCGCCTGGCTGCGCAGAAAACGGATGGCCGCCTTGGCGTCCTTCAGATAGGCCGGGAAGGGGAATCCCTGGGTGGCGTCACGGTGGGTGATGGAAGCGACGGCGATGCCGTGCTGGGCGTACTTGCAAAGCTGGGGCAACTGGGCGAAGCGGTTGGGGCTGGTCCAGCCGCTGCCTTGCAGGAAGACCACCAGGGGGAAGCGGCGGTCCGGCTGCTTTTGCCGGTCAAAGGCCGGGGAAATGAAGGTGATGGACTGCTGATGCCCCTCACAGGTGAAGGCCAGGCCGTCCTGCATCCAGGCCATGTGCTGGTAGTCCGGGTTGTTATGAAATACCTGATCCGGCTTCATGAGTGTTCCTCCCGCAATCAATATGCCCAGTATATCATCAAATGCCTGCTTTGTGGTAAAATTAGGGGCAGACAAAGGAGGGCGCCTTGATGCACCAGCTTCAGAAAAACCGGCTCTTCTTCGGCCTGGGCACCATCGGCCGGGACATGTTTTATACCACGGTGGCCACCTACCTCATCTACTACCTGACGGACATCCTGAACCTGCCAGACAGCACCATGTGGTGGATGACCCTGATTTTGACGGTGCTGCGCGTATTTGACGCCCTCAATGACCCGGTGATGGGCATTGTGGTGGACAATGCCGGGGGCAGGCACGGCAAGTTCAAGCCCCTGATGCTGCTTGGCGCCATCCTGGGCGGCCTGTTCATGGTGTTCATGTTCTATGACTTTGGCCTGCCCCAGACGGCCTACCTCATCGTGTTCGCCTTGCTCTACCTGGGCTGGGACCTGGCCTTTGGCGCCAATGACATCGCCTACTGGTCCATGCTGCCCGCCCTGTCCGTCCACCCTGTGCAGCGCGAGCGCATCGGCGCCTTTGCCCGCATCTGCGCCAACATCGGGATGTACGCCGTGGTGGTGGGCATCCTGCCTGTGACCCAAACGCTCACCCAGCGCTTTGGCAGCGCCAAGACCGCCTGGTTCGTGTTCGCCTGCGGCACGGCGGTATTGATGCTGCTGTTTCAACTGTTCACCCTGCTGGGGGTCAGGGAGCAGCGCGACGCCTTCAAGACGGAAGAGAAGTCGGGCCTGAAGGACCTGGTCAAACTGCTCAAAGGCAACGACCAGCTGCTGGTCACCATCATCTCCATGGGCTTGTTCATGATTGGCTACGTCACTACCACAGGCTTTGGGGTGCATTTCTTCAAGTATGCCTACGGGGATGAAGGCATGTACCCGGCCTTCGCGGGCGTCTTGGGCATCGCCCAGCTGACGGCGCTGATCGTCTTCCCCTGGTTTTCAAAGCGCGTTCCCAGAAAGCGCCTCTATTCCTATGCCATGGCGCTGGTGGCCGCGGGCTACCTGATGTTTTACCTGGCGCCCATGAACATGGTGCCGCTTGGCATCGCGGGTTTCTTGCTGTTCACAGGCCAGGCCTTCATCCAGCTGCTGATGCTGATGTTCCTGGCCGACTGCGTGGAGTACGGCCAGTGGAAGCTGTACAAGCGCCAGGAGAGCCTTACCTTTTCTTTCCAGCCCCTCATCAATAAAATCGGCGGCGCGGTCTCCAGCGGCATCGTCTCCGCCACCCTGATTGTCTCGGGCATCAACCGCGCGCAGACAGCGGTGGAAGTCAGCGCGGACGGCATCGCCATGATGAAGGGGGCCATGCTGCTGGCACCTTTTGCCTTCATCCTGCTGGGCTACCTGGTGTACTTGAAATGGTACAAACTGGACGCGCAGACGCACACCAGGATCCTGAAGGAACTGATGGTGCGCGGGGATCTGAAGGACAGGGTGATGTGAGGGAAAGGCACAAAAACCTTCCTTCGTTGACAAGGCACAGCCCCGGTGGTACTATCAGGGCACCGCAGGCCGACCAGGCGGCGGTATTCGTGTAAGGACAAACTATATGTTCTTGTGCGGTTTGAAAACGATTAAGAATTTTGGCATGAGGGACTGGACTGTCAGTCAGTCGATCTACCGGACATAAAGCGGCAGCAAGCACAGCACAAAGGGAAAGCAAGGTTGCGCCTTCCCGCGCGCTCTCGCATCCGGATTTGTCCAATGCCATAAGGCGGAGGCCAACAGTGAGTCAGGAGACGGTGTGATGAACAGCAACAGGTTTGCCGGTAAATCCAGGATACTGATTTTATTCTTGCTTGACCTGCTGGTAGCGGCGGTGATTGCTGCCGTTTTCCTGTACCACCACAAGGAAAATGTCAAAGTCCTGACCAACGATCAACTCTGGAGTTTCCTGGGCCTGATCCTCGCCTGCGTATTTGTCAGCAGGCTTCTTTTTCGTGTGTATTCCCAGGTTTGGCGCTACGCCAACTCCGCGGTCTTCCTGTTGATCTCCCTTGCTGATTTTATAGGCGGTATCGTTTTCATCGCGATTGACAGGGCATTTCTGCCTGCCCACCTGCCCTTCCACATCGCGGTGTCCATCATCTCTGTCAGCCTGCTTGCCAGCCTGGCGATGCGCTTTTTATATCAGTTTTGGCGCAAGAAGAGCGCGGACCTCGCACATGAGCGCAGCGCGGTGCCGGTGGAAAAGCCCAACAAGATCAACGTGGCCATCGTGGGCGCCGGGGAAATGGGCGTCTTTTTGGCCCAGGAGTTGCTGATGAACCGCAACTCCCGCTATCACCCCCTGTACCTGATTGACAATGACCCGCGAAAAATCGGCACCAGCATTGAAGGGGTCAAGGTCATCGGCCCTGATTCGAAGGTCGTCCCCGCCATCAACAAGCTGCCTATCCAGGAAATTATCATTGCTCTGCCTAAGATGGATGTGACCCAGCGCGAAAAACTGTTCAAGCAGTACATGAAAACCGGGGTCAAGGTCATGGTGTATGACTACCCGGTGGAGCGCTTGAGCCAGGACCAGGGCAAGCGCATGGTGCGCGACATCAATATTGAAGACCTGCTGTTTCGTGAGCCCATCTCCTTAAAGGACAAGGACGCGCAGAAATTTTACCAGGGCAAGACCATCCTGGTCACGGGCGCCGGCGGCTCCATCGGCAGTGAACTTAGCCGGCAGTTGGCGCAGTTCAACCCCAAGCAGCTGATCCTGCTGGATGTCTATGAAAATGGCGTGTATGACCTGGGGCAGGAGCTCAAACGCCGCCTGGGGGATTCCCTCAACATGCACACGGTCATCGCCTCCGTGTGTGACCAGATGCGCATCACCGAGGTGTTTGAGCGCTTCCGTCCGCAGGTGGTGTTCCACGCGGCAGCGCACAAGCATGTGCCCTTGATGGAGGATAACTGCGGCGAGGCTGTCCACAACAACGTCTTCGGCACCTACTATACCGCAATGGCGGCGGAGAAATACGGCACCCAGCGCTTTGTGCTGATTTCCACTGACAAGGCGGTCAACCCCACCAACATTATGGGCGCCACCAAACGCATGTGTGAGATGGTGGTGCAAAGCCGCACAGGCAGCGGGACGCAGTTCGCGGCGGTGCGCTTTGGCAATGTGCTGGGCTCCAACGGCTCGGTCGTTCCCTTGTTCCGCAAGCAGATTGAGGAAGGCGGCCCGGTCACCATCACCGACCGGCGCATCATCCGCTATTTTATGACCATTCCGGAAGCGTCCCAGCTGGTGCTGCGCACAGGCACCCGCGCTGAGAAATCCGAGGTCTATGTGCTGGACATGGGCAAGCCCATCAAGATCTATGACCTGGCCAAGAAGCTGATCTCCCTGTCGGGCTTCATCCCCGACCAGGACATCAAAATCAAGGAGATTGGCCTGCGCCCGGGCGAGAAATTGTATGAGGAGCTGCTGGTGCGGGTGGAGGAATGCCGCCGCACGGAGGATGAGCGCATCTTCATCGAACGCGGCCAGGCGCCTTCGCGCGAGGAGGTGGACCGGATGCTGCGCGCCCTGCGCCAGGCGCTGGACATGCGGGCGGACGACAGCCTGATCAAGGAGCTGATGATGCGCGTGGTGCCCACCTACCGCGACGCGGTGGAAGTCAACATCAACGCGGCCCAATCCAGGGAAATCAAAATGGCGGAGGCGGTGGACATCGCTGAACCGCTTGGCATAGCAATTTAAAAGGACGGTAAGGACATGAAAAACCTGAGCAAATTGATGAAACTGCTGCTTGTGCTGGCCCTGGTGTTTACCATGGCGGTCCCGGCGTTTGCCGAGTACCAGGAGTTGACCGAGGAGCAGTTTTCCCAACTGGATGAAGCGCTGCGCGATGAGAGCAAGGATCTGCCCATCGCCGAGGAATTCCGCATCAAGGTGGACCCAAACGACCTGTCCGCCGTGGAAGGCCTGGATAAGGATGTGATAAACATCCTGCTCTTGGGTACGGACACTGGCAACATCAATTTGAATTACGGCCGCACGGACACCATGATCATCATGTCTGTTAACAAGGTCACCGGCAAAATCAAGCTGGCCTCCCTGGTGCGCGACATGCAGGTGAACATCCCTTTCCACAACCGCGGGTATAAAATCAACGCGGCCAACGCCTTTGGCGGCCCGCTGCTGGCCATCAAAACAGTCAATGAAACCTTTGGCCTCAACATCCGCCACTACGTCTCCATCAACTTCAGCGGCTTTACCAAGGTGATTGACAGCCTTGGCGGGGTGGAGATGGAACTGGTGGGCGGCGAGGCCATGCTGGTGGGGGTGCCCTATTCCACAGAGCCGGTGCTGCTCAATGGCGAGCAGGCGCTCAACTACGTGCGCATCCGCCAGCTGGACGACAACTTTGGCCGCAACGAGCGCCAGCGCAAGCTGCTCTCCTCCCTGTTTAACAAGATGCTGTCCACCTCTGACATGCAAAGCGCCATGGCCGCGCTGACGGAATCCTTGAAGCACATGGCCACCAACCTGAGCATCTCAGACCTGATGACCCTGGTGATTCCGGTGTTTTCCGGCATGGATGAGATGGAGACCACGGGCTTTCCGGTCAAGGGTGATTATTATGGCAAATCGGTAGAAACAACCCAGGGCATGGAAACCATCATGCATTCCGTTATTATGTTTAACAAGGAAAAGACGACGCAGAAAATGCACGAGTATTTCTACGGTATCGTCACCCCTTGATTACACTGAAGGAGGAACCATGAAACGACTTCTCACCATCCTCATCGTCCTGGCTCTGCTCTTGCCGGCTCTGGGCCTGGCGGAAACCCTGATTGACCCTGCCGCAAACCGCGGCATCAGCCCGCAGCGCGGCTTGCCCAACAATCCGGTCATCCCCGGGGAGAGCATTGTCACCGGCCTGCCCGTCAGCACGGAATACACCCCTGTGCTGGTCAACATCGACAACGTCATGGGAGCCTGGCCGCAGTGGGGCATCTCCAAGGCAGACATCATCTATGAAATGCCCATCCATGGCCTGTCCCTGACCCGGCTGATGGCGCTGTTTGCTTATGAACACCCCGCCAATGTTGGGCCTGTGCGCTCCGGGCGCGTGATGCATGCGGAAATGCGAGAGGAATGGGACGCCGGCTGGGTCTACTTTGGCATCCAATCCAAGGACGGCTCTGACGTCAGCGACACCTTCCGCCAGTATGGCGTGCGCAGCAAGGCTGTCAACCTGCTGTTTGACGGCACCGGCAACAAGTCCGCCGGACTGTTCCAAAAAGAGAGGGGATACAACAACCCCCATGACCATGGTGTCAAACTCAGCGAAGTGGCCGCCCTGGTCGCGGGCTATGACTTCCCCCAGCGGCCCTTCCTGTTTTCCGATGCCCTGCCCACCGAGGGTGACCCGGCCACGGCCATTTCCCTGGTATATAATAAGGACAAGGGTTCCTACACCAACTCGTCCTTCACTTATGATGCCGCCACCAATCTATATTCCCGCTACCGCGCCGGCAAGCCCTACGAGGACCGCGATGTCCCCGGCGCGCCGCTCACCTTTTCCAACGTGATCATCCAGTGGACGGTGCTCAAGTTCAACGGCGCGGCCAATGCCCCTCTGCTGACGGAGATCGGCGAAGGCAATGCCGACTTCTTCATCGGCGGCCGCCACATCCCCGGCTACTGGGTGCGCGAGGCCTCCGATGCCCGCACGGTGTTCTATGACCAGAATGGCCAGGAGATCAGGCTGCAGCGCGGCAAGACCTTCATCAACATCACCACCGACCGCTCCACCGCGGTGACCTACGAGTAAACAATCAAACCATCAATCACCCCGGTGCATCATCACCAGGGTGATTTTTTGTTAGACGGTTATTCTCTTCATCAGCACAAAAGCCAAGACCCGCCGATTGCTCAGCGGGTCTTGTGCGTGTGCTCAATGGTAGCGGCGGTCGGATTCGAACCAACGACACTCCGGGTATGAACCGAATGCTCTAGCCAACTGAGCTACGCCGCCATGTGGTTGCGGGGGAGGGACTTGAACCCTCGACCTCCGGGTTATGAGCCCGACGAGCTACCGAACTGCTCTACCCCGCGTCAAACGTCTTGCGACGCAAGAACTAATATATCCAAGTTCTGCGCCTTTGTCAAGCCTTCCGCTTCGCTTTCTTCAAATTTCAGCGGAAAACGCGAAGATCATATGGTTCACCGCTTGCTGGATGCTTCCTCCAGGTCCTTTCGCAGGATGGCGTACAGCACCACGGTGGCGTACCGGCCTTTGTAGTAGATGCGCCCCCTGTGCAGGCCTTCCCTGCGCATGCCAGCCTTCAGCATCACGCTGCCGGACGCGGGGTTCAAGCTGTCGTGCACCGCGTCCAGGCGGTTGATAGCGGTGGCTTCAAAGATGTAACGGATGTAGGCGGTGAGGGCCTCCGTCATCAACCCCTGGCCCCATTGGGGACGCGCCAGGGAGAAGCCGACCTCGGCGCACTGGTTTTGTGTGTCCTGATTGACCAGGCCGATGGTGCCCACCATGCTTTGGTCCTGGTTTATGACGATGGCCTTGGTGTGCAGGTTGTCAATGCGGCTGTCCAGCATCAAGCCGCGCAGGATGGAGCGTGTCTGGCGCAGGCTGGTGTGGGGGTCCCACAAAACATAGCGGGCAACCTCCGGGTCCTTGCCATACGCGTAGAAATCCCGGGCGTCCTGCATGCGCAGGGGCCGCAAGGTCAGGCGCCGGGTCAGGATGACGTTGCTCTGCTTTCTGCCCACGGCAAGGTGTTTTACATACCAGGGATTGGCCGTTTTGCCGCGCATAAGAAGGTTCAGCCCTTCGCCTGGGGGTAGCAGTCCCTGGTGGTGCCGGCCAGCCTGTGCCCGGCGTCCTGCCAGAGGTAGGGCTGCTTGTTTGTGTGTTGCTGGGCCAACAGCAGCGCCAGGCAGGTCTTGGCGTCCTCAATCTGGCCGCTCTCCACCAGGAAAACGGCCTCCTGCAAGGGCATTTTCACGATGTTCAGGAACTCGTCCTCATCCGTGTGGGCGGCGGACTGGGTGAGCTCGGTGGCCAGGTAGACGGCGATGCGCTCGGTGCAAAAGCCGGGAGTTGTCACCACATGGGCCAGTTTCTTCCACTTGGCGGCCTGCAAGCCCGTCTCTTCCTCCAATTCCCTTTGTGCGCACAGGAAGGGGTCTTCCCCCGGATGGTCAAGCTTGCCGGCGGGCACCTCCAGCGTCATCCTGTCAATGGCCACACGGTGCTGCTGCACCAGGGTCACCATGTTCTGGCTGTCCAGGGGCACCACGCAGGCAGCGCCGTTGTGCTTGACAATCTCACGGTTGGCCAGGCGCCCATCCGGCAGGCGCACCATCCATTGTTCCACAGTGATAATTTTGCCTTCAAACTCCGTTTTGGCGGAAACAAAAGTTTCCCGCAGGTCCGGCTTGTTCATGGGTTCACCGTCCTTTTTCATTACTTCTCTCGCTTTTAGTATAGCGAAGATGCTGTCTGGTGGGCAAGCGGCGCACAAAAAACGAAGCCCCGAAGGGCTCCGTTTTTGCTTGTCTTTGTTTTTACGGATTGGCAGGCGCGGGCTCGGGCATCTCTTCTGTTTGAGCGGAGCCTTCCAGCAGGGCCAGCAGGGCAGGGGCTTCCTCGGGCAGAATAACGTTGAGCTGTTCCAGCAGCTGCGGCAGGGCTTGCTGCAGGGCGGTTTCAAGGGCCGCGCTGTCTTCCTCGCTCATTTCCTGCTTGAGCACCAGGGTTTGTGCGCCGTCCAGCGCAGGGGCCACAGGCTCAGCATCTGAGGGTTTGGTGGTGATGGCCAGCTTGACCATGTCGGGCATCATGAAGTTCAGGCTGATGATGTTGGTGCTTTCCAGGGTGGCGATGTCACTCTTGGAGTCCACGTTCAAGCCGATGTTCATGCCAGTGGCCAGCATGTTGAAGTCCATGATGGTGTTCATGACAGGCGCTGCGTTTTCCACTGTTATGTTCAGGTTCGCCTGGAAGCCGGAGAGATTCTCGCTGTTTCTGATCTGCTCCTCAACCAGGGCCCAGTCAGTGGGGGCGACAGCCTCGCCTTCAGCAGGCACAACCATCCCCGGGGAGAGCAGGGCCAGCTTAATTTCAGAACGGGAAGGAACGCTGGCTTCCGCATTGATGCCCTTTAAGAACAGGTCGATTTTCATCGGCTCGCTCTGGCCGTCGGGGGTAAGGCCCACAAAGTAGTAGCTCTCAGCGTTTTCATAAGCGGTTATGTGCAGGACAGGCATATTGTCCACAGATTTGATGGATTTTGCAGTTTCTTCCATGGAGGCGGCCGGATCCTGCGGCACTTCCTCAGACAGATCCGCGCTCTGGGCGGTGGCGCTGGCTTCCTTTACCAGGGCCTGCAGTTTGGTGTCGTTCTTATAAGCGGCAGCCAGTTTTTCCATGAGGTCTGCCAGCATGTGGCTGGTCAGATCCACCTCAGTCTTCTTGGTGAAAGTGCCAAAGGCGGCGATTTCGTAGCTGCCTTCCTCACTGGTGGCGCTTGCCTGGGCCTTGGTGAAGGTCTCGGTCATGATGGTTGCATAGGGGAGGACCAGCTGCTGCAGCTCTTCCGGGCTGATGTTTGGCATGCCCGACTGCGCGGTCACCTGCTTCATCATCTCCGGGTCCACGCTCAGCGCCAGGCCGGGCAGCAGGCTGGAAGTGATGTGGTTGGCGGAGGTTTCCTTGTCAAAATTCACCTGGAAGTCCAAGAGGTTGCCCTTGTCAGTGCCCAGGGTGCCAGACGCGCCGCCTTCATTGGCGACAAAGCTGGCCTTGAGCTTGTTGATGGCGTTGATGACGGTGTTGAACATCGCCATGCCGGCTTCATCAGGCTGGCTGCCGGAGAGGTTGGCAATCAGGTTGCCCACCATGGGGTTGAGGGTGATGGTGACATCCGTCTGCACGGTCTTGCCTTGCAGCAGGTCAAGGCTTTGCGCGGGCGCTTGCGCAAAGGCCGGCACGATGCCCAGCATCATGAGGGCTGTCAGCAGGGCGATCAAACGCATTCCGGGTTTTTTCATGGGTCTTCCTCCGTTTTCAATGAATCATTCTTTCAGGATCCGCATAGATGGTACCACGAAAAAGGACAGAATAAATTAACATTCTGTCAATTGTTTGCGAAGATTTGCGGAATCAAACACCCATCAGGCCGTTCAAAGTGCTGTGTTTGAGTGAGATTTCCATAATATGGTGCAGAATGTGGGTGATGTCCTTGCCAAAGAAGGTGAGCTGGTATTCGGATTTGCGGGCGTCCTCTTCCAGGGCGGACTTCATGATCAGGCCGCTTTGGATGAGGGAATTCAGCTTGCGCTGCAGCTCGGTGTCGCTGATGTGGCCGATGCTGTTGCGGATGTCGGTATAGCGGGAGGCGCCATGCTCGATGGAAAACAAGATCATCGGGTTCCAGCGCCCGCCGATCACCGACTCCATCAGTTTCAGCCCGTGTTCCAGCTCAGGTTCTTCAAATGCCCTGTAGGCGTCAAATTCTTCCATCGTCCTCCTCCGTTTAATGTAATAAAGTGTTTTCATCCTTTGGTTTGTATCATTTTACCAACATTTGAGCCGACCTTCAAGTTGCGGGAACAAATGTGTTTGTAGTTGAAAGAATACAAAGTGTGGTAAGTTACCACTGACAATGTATCTCAAATGAGACAAAGTAAAAAGGAGGAAGTACTTTTCATGAACAATCCAATGGATAAAAACGGGCTGGAATACCGATCCTTAAGCCGCAACGACGTCATCGGCGAGCATCCGCAGCTGAAAACCGCCGCCGGCGCCCCGGTGGAAAACAACCAGGACGCCATGCTGGCAGGCCCGCGCGGTCCGATGGCGCTGCAGGACGTCTGGTTCCTGGAAAAAATGGCGCACTTTGACCGCGAGGTCATCCCGGAGCGCCGCATGCACGCCAAGGGCTCCGGCGCCTTTGGCACCTTCACCGTCACCCATGACATCAGCCAGTACACCAAGGCCAAAGTCTTTTCTGAAATTGGCAAAAAAACCGAGATGTTCGCCCGCTTCTCCACCGTGGCCGGTGAGCGCGGCGCGGCGGACGCGGAGCGCGACATCCGCGGTTTCGCCCTGAAGTTCTACACGGAAGACGGCAACTGGGACATGGTGGGCAACAACACCCCGGTGTTCTTCTTCCGCGATCCCCTGAAGTTCATCGACTTAAACCACGCCGTCAAGCGCGACCCGCGCACCAACATGCGCTCCCCCAACACCAACTGGGACTTCTGGTCCTCCCTGCCTGAAGCTTTACAGCAGGTCACCATCCTCATGGGTGACCGCGGCATCCCCAGCTCCTACCGCCACATGCACGGCTCCTCCAGCCACGCCTATTCCCTCATCAATGAGAAGAACGAGCGCGTCTGGGTCAAGTTCCACTTCCGCTCCCAGCAGGGCATCATCAACCTGACGGACCAGGAAGCGGAAGCGGTGGTGGGCATGGATCGTGAAAGTCACCAGCGCGACCTGTATGAAGCCATTGAGCAGGGACAGTTCCCCAAGTGGGCGATGTTCGTGCAGATCATGACAGAGGAACAAGCCAATGCCATGAAGAACAACCCCTTTGACCTGACCAAGCAGTGGCCAAAGGCCGAATACCCCTTCATCCCCGTGGGCGTGTTCGAGCTCAACCGCAACCCGGACAACTATTTCGCGGATGTTGAACAAGCCGCCTTCACCCCGGCCAACGTTGTGCCCGGCATCAGCTTCAGCCCCGACCGCATGCTGCAGGGCCGCCTGTTCTCCTACGGCGACGCCCACCGCTACCGCCTGGGCGTCAACCACCACCAGATTCCGGTGAACAGCCCCAAGGGCGTGAAGCATCCCCATTCCTTCCACCGCGACGGCCAGATGCGCGTGGACGGCAACCTGGGCAGCGAAATCCATGTGGAACCCAATTCCTACGGCAACTGGGTTGAGACGCCGGACAACTACCAGCCCAGGCAGGCGGGCGGCGACGTCTACCGCTATGACTTCCGCGAGGATGACCACGACTACTACACCCAGCCGGGCATCATCTTCCGCGGCATGACACGCGACCAGCAGCAGGTGCTGTTTGAGAACACCGCCCGCAACATGGCCGACAGCACCCTGCAGATCAAGCACCGCCACATCAACAACTGCTACCTGGCTGACCCCGACTACGGCCGCGGCGTTGCCAGGGCGCTCAACATCAACATTGACGAGGTGGACCTCAACCTGCCCAAGCGCGACAGCCGCGAAGGCAATTACAAGGCCAACCACGCCCATCCGGAATTGAACGTGCCCTCTGAAAACCGCGCCAAGGCCAAATGGGCGGAGATCAAGACCGATTACGATCCCAAGTCCTTCATCGACCCGATGAACGACCCCTACGTGGTGTAATCGCGCCTGCAAACCTTCATAACCCAAGCCGGAAAGCCGCCAGCGATGGCGGTTTTTACTTTGGCAGGATACAAGCGTTTCTCGCAAGAGGAAGCAGAGGAATCCCCGTATTCAAGGGGCAGGGCTCCATGAATAATTTCCGCCAAAATCGCTTGACAGCCCGCCATGGGCATGGTACATTGTGATTGCTTAGCACTCAACGAGTCCGAGTGCTAACAAACCGGAGGGAAGGAGGGTGTAGCCCATGGAAGACCGCAAGAAAAGCATTTTGCAGGCCATCATTGATGACTACATCCTCACGGCCATGCCGGTTGGCTCGCGCACCATTTCGCGCAAGTACCTATCCCACCTCTCCAGCGCCACCATCCGCAATGAGATGAGCGATTTGGAGGAGCTGGGCTACCTAAGCCAGCCCCACATCTCCGCCGGCCGCGTGCCCAACGCCAAGGCCTACCGCCTGTATGTGGACATGCTGATGGAAGAGAACGCAAAGCCCGCGGACATTGACGAGCAGCTGCGCGACAGCTTCCTGCAGCGCATGGGCCACCTGGAGGACGTGGTGCGCAACACCGCGCAAGCCTTGTCAGAAATGACGCGCTATGCCTCCCTGGTGATGCTGCCCCGGCAGGAGGAGCTGCGCATCACCACCTTGCAATTGATTCCGGTGTCCACCGGGTTTGCCCTGCTGGTGATCGTCACCGACGCCGGCATCATCCGCGACACCGTGGTCTCGGTCTCAAGCCAGCTGGATGCCGACGCCCTCTATGCCATCAGCCGCATGCTGACAGAGCGCTTCGCGGGCAGGACCTTGAAGGATGTCCAGGCGCGGCTGAAGGAGTTCGCGGTCAACGCCCCCAGCGATCCCCAGGTGCTGGAAGGCATCATGGACTTAGCCGGGCAGATGGACAAGCAAAACACCCAGGACAACCTGACGGTCTCCGGCACCCACAACATCCTTGGCTTCCCGGAATACCAGGACGCCAACAAGGCGCGGCAGCTGCTCAGCGCCCTGGATGACAAGGAACGCCTGCTGGACCTGATCCGCGCAAGCGGCGGGGACAGCGTCTCCGTCCACATCGGGCCGGAAAACGGCATCAAGGAAATGGAAGGCTGCAGCATCGTGCTGTGCCGCTACAGCCTGGGAAGAAACCAGCACGGGGCCATCGGCCTCATCGGCCCCACGCGCATGCCCTATGGCCGGGTGCTGGGCACCTTAAGCCAGATCAGCCAAGCCATGTCAGACATTCTGACGGACCGCTACGCCAACTAATCATCGGAGGACTGTATGACCAAGAAGAAACCCCACGACAAGGAACCCCAGCTCAAGAACGAAGCCCTGGACACCCAGGTGGAACAGGCCGAAGTCGACATCGCCGATGACCAACTGGCGCTGGCGGTCGCCCAAAGGGACGAGTACCTGCAGATGGCACAGCGCGTCCAGGCGGACTTTGACAACTTCCGCCGCCGCAACCGCAACGTGGCTTCTGAAAGCTTTGATGACGGCGCCCGCGCCTTCATCAAGACCCTGCTGCCGGTGGTGGACAACCTGGAGCGCGCCCTGCAGGAGCCCCGCGAAGGGGACGGGCTGTACGCCGGTGTCCAGCTGGTGCACCGCCAGCTGATGGACGTATTGTCTCAGCGCGGCATCACCACCATCTCCAGAAAAGGGGAGGCCTTTGACCCCACCCTGGAGGACGCGGTCGCCCAGGGCACTGCCGAGGACGGCGAGCCGGGCACGGTCTGCGACGTGGTGCTCAAGGGCTACAAAATGGGTGAAACAGTTCTACGCCACGCCATGGTGCGTGTCGTTCCGGGCTGATTGAACATAAACCACAACACGAACATTTTTCACGAATTCATTGGAGGAAACATTCATGGCTAAAATTATCGGTATTGACCTTGGTACCACCAACTCCTGTGTCGCTGTCATGGAAGGCGGCGAGCCGGTTGTGATCACCAATTCCGAAGGCGGCAGGACCACGCCGTCCGTCGTTGCCTTTACCAAAGAAGGCGAGCGCCTGGTTGGCCAGATCGCCAAGCGCCAGGCCATCACCAACCCTGAGCGCACCATCGCGTCCATCAAGCGCCAGATGGGCACCAACTTCAAGTTCACCGTGGACGGCAAGGACTACACCCCCCAGGAAATCTCCGCCATGGTGCTGCAGAAGCTGAAGAAGGACGCTGAAAGCTACCTGGGCGAGACGGTCAACCAGGCCGTCATCACCGTGCCCGCCTACTTCTCCGACGCCCAGCGCCAGGCCACCAAGGACGCCGGCCGCATCGCGGGCTTGGAAGTCCTGCGCATCATCAACGAGCCCACCGCGGCCTCCCTGGCCTATGGCCTTGACAAGGAAGAACCCCACAAGATCCTGGTGTATGACCTGGGCGGCGGCACCTTTGACGTGTCCATCCTGGAAATCGGCGATGGCGTGTTTGAAGTGCTGGCCACCAACGGCGACACCAAGCTGGGCGGCGACGACTTTGACGACCGCGTGGTCGACTACATCGCCGAAGTCTTCAAGAAAGAAAACGGCATTGACCTGAAGAAGGACCGCATGGCCTGGCAGCGCCTGAAGGAAGCCGCCGAGAAAGCCAAGATTGACCTGTCCGGCGTCATGGCCGCCAACATCAACCTGCCCTTCATCACCGCCGACGCCAACGGCCCCAAGCACCTGGACATCACCCTGACCCGCGCCAAGTTCAACGAGCTCACCCATGACCTGGTGGAGCGCACCATTGGCCCGATGCAGACCGCGATGAAGGACGCCGGCCTGTCCGCGTCCCAGATTGAGAAAGTCATCCTGGTGGGCGGTTCCACCCGCATCCCCGCCGTGCAGGACGCCGTGAAGAACATCACTGGCAAAGAGCCCTTCAAGGGCATCAACCCCGACGAGTGCGTCGCCATCGGCGCCGCCATCCAGGCAGGCGTGCTGGGCGGCGAGGTTAAGGACGTGCTGCTGCTGGACGTCACCCCGCTGAGCCTTGGCATTGAGACCGAAGGCCACATCTTCACCCGCCTGATTGACCGCAACACCACCATCCCGACTGAGAAGTCCCAGGTGTTCTCCACCGCCGCGGACGGCCAGACCACCGTTGAGATCCACGTCCTGCAGGGCGAGCGCCCCATGGCGTATGACAACAAGACCCTGGGCCGCTTCCAGCTGACCGGCATCCCCGCGGCGCCCCGCGGCGTGCCCCAGATTGAAGTCAAGTTCAACATCGACAAGAACGGCATCGTGTCCGTCACCGCCAAGGACATGGGCACCGGCAACACCCAGAACGTCACCATCACCGCTTCCACCAACCTGTCTGAGGACGAAATCAAGCAGCGCGTGAAGGAAGCCGAGCAGTTTGCCGAGGAAGACAAGAAGCGCAAGGAAGAGGTGGAAACCCTGAACCGCGCCGACTCCTTCCAGTATGAAATCGAAAAGCAGCTGCGTGAAAACGGCGATAAGCTGTCTGAGGAAGACAAGGCCACCGTGCAGGGCGAAATTGATTCCTTCAAGAAGGTGCGTGAAGGCGGCGACGCCGGCGCCATCAAGACCGCCATGGACGAAGCCACCCAGAAGATTTACGCGATTTTTGGCAAGCTCTACCAGAGCCAGGAAGGCCAGCCGCACGACGGCCAGGGCCCGGACATGGGCGGCCCGCAGACCAATCCTGACGGCAGCGTCGACGTGGAAGGCGACGTACACTAAGACATGTGAAGGCATTTCAGGCCGGTCTGTGACCGGCCTGAAACACCATCATAGACAGGTTGTTGGGACAGGCGCGTCACGCGCCGTCCCCAGAGCCTGAAAGAGGAGACTATGGCAAGCAAACGGGATTATTACGAGGTGCTGGGGCTGAAAAAAGACGCCAGCGCGGAGGACATCAAACGCGCCTACCGCAAGCTGGCCAAGGAATCCCACCCCGATTTGCACCCTAACGATAAAACCGCCGAAGCGCGCTTTCGTGAGGTGAACGAGGCCAACGAAGTGCTGTCCGACCCCCAGAAGCGCGCCGCCTATGACCAGTTTGGCATGGACGGCCCGCCCAACATGGGCGGTTTTGGCGGCTTTGGCGGCTTTGACGCGGGCAGCTTTGGCGGCTTTGACTCCATCTTTGATCAGCTCTTTGGCGGAGCCGGCAGAAGCAGCCAGCAGCGCCGCAACGCGCCCATGCGCGGGCGGGACATCCAGGTCAACGTCCGCATCGAGTTTGACGAGGCCGCCTTTGGCGCGTCCAAGTCCATCGACTTTATGCGCGCGGAAAACTGCGACACCTGCAAAGGCACCGGCGCCAAGGACGGCAGCCAGCCGGAAACCTGCGCCACCTGTAAAGGCAGCGGGCAGATCCGCGCCGGCAGCGGCTTCATGGTCACCGTGCGCACCTGCACCACCTGCGGCGGCACCGGGCAAACCATCAAGGACCCTTGCGGCACCTGCCATGGCTCCGGCCGTGTCCGGCGCAAGCGCACCGCCAGCTTCAACATCCCTGCGGGTGCTGATGACGGCCAGGTCTTTGTGATGTCCGGCCAAGGCGAGCCCGGCCAAAACGGCGGCCCCAACGGCGACTTGCTCATCGGGCTGTCGGTCAAGCCCCACAAGCTGTTCCGCCGGGAGGGCACCACTTTGTACCTGGAGATGCCCATCTCCTTCACCCAGGCCGCCTTGGGGGCGACGCTGGAAGTGCCCACGCTTAAAAGTAAGGTCAACCACAAAATCCCCGAAGGCACCCAGGATGGCGCGCTCTTCCGCATCAAAAACGAAGGCATCCAGCAGCTGCACGGCAGCAGCCGGGGCGACCTGGTTGTGCGGGTGAAGGTGGAAATTCCCAAAAAGCTAAGCGAAAAGCAAAAGGAACTGCTGCGCAATTTTGACAAGGAATCCACCGGCAAGGAATACGAAAACCGCAAGGGCTTCCTGGACAAGGTGAAAGAACTGTTCAACGCCTAAGCGAAAATCAATGAAATACAGCAAAAACTGCCCGGCAACAGGCAGTTTTTTTGAGTTTGCTAGAGAACCAATATCAACCGATGCCGTACATCCACATCGCGGGCAGGTTGTCCAGTTCAGACAGCATCAAACGCTTGATGCGAAGCTTGTTCAAGCAAGCAACGTCATGATCCACATCCCCCGCGCAGTAAGCCAGCAGAACAGCATCCCCAATTTGGTGAATGGCGGTGTAGCAATAGCCGCCGCGCGGGTTGTCCTCCAGCACCAGCGGGCCGGCCCAGTGCTGGCCGTCATCCTGGCTGACCGCTGTGATGAGGGGGCAGCGCCCCCCGGTGCGCGGGTGGAAATCCTTGGTCAGGTAATCCGGCACCGGGTTCCACAGCGCCAGCAGGCGGCCGTCCGTGAGGCGCTTCATGCTCAAGGGCGACACAGGCGACACAAAGGGGGAGGGGCCGGGCTGCGTCCAGTTGTACCCGCTATCCTTGGACAGGCCTTGATGCTGCCGGGATAAATCCGTGCGCATCCAGGCATAGATTGAGCCGTCACGCAATTCCACTACGCCCGGCTCCTGCAAGCCGGTGGCCGAGCGCGCGCCACACACACACAAGGGGGCAGCGCACTCCTGCCAGGTCAACCCCTCGTCATCCGAGTAAAAAAAGGTGGATAATGCCGGGCTGTAATCCGGCCGTCCCTCGCCGTGGAAGGTGGGGATGTGCTCTGCCGCGGGCACCAGGATGCGCCCGGAGGACAAGCGGACCACCCGGTCGTTGTTCACCACAAAATAGCCCACCCGCGGCATGCAGGGCCGGGCCTCGCTCCAAGTCTGCCCCTCGTCAAGGCTTTCCCGCAGCCACAGCCGCATGTCGCCCCAGGTCTTTCGCACCAGGTAAAACATCCCAATTTTCCCTTGGTCAAGCGCCAGCAGTGACACGCTCATGATGTTCAGCGCTTTGTGTTGCTCACACGTGATCAGGGTCTCAGGTTCAGACCAGGTCAGGCCTTCATCATGTGACCTGATGCAGCGGATGTCGGCCACCGCATGGTCGCTATCAGACGTGCCAATGAAGGCGGAATAGCAAAACAGCAGCCCCTCTGAAGTTTCAATGAACGCGCCTTCGCTGTTGCGCGGGTTGCCTACTCCCGGGGGCAGTTCATGGACGATGCTTCCAGCCATGTTGTCCTCCATTTGTCCAATTCTTTTTAACAATTGTACGATGTTCATAGTCAAAGGGCAAGAAACTGATTGCTTCGGGAGGTATCGGAGGGCGAAGCCCTCTGATAGTAATCCAAACCAGCGTCTCAATTCGCAATAGTCAGCTGCCTTCACGCCGTGGACGGCGCTTGGCACCCTCCTTTGCTCATTGGGCTGCCACTCACCTTCACCCGCCACTGGCGGCGGTGAGCTCTGCCCATGCACGGTGGTTTGGGATTGGGCTTTAGCCCAATCGTTCCGCGAATTTCTGCCGACCGTGAGCTATGCGAACAGGCAGAAATTCCCGTTCCTCCAAAACGAAGAAGTGTCCGCAGACACTTCTTCGAAAAGAAAAATGCCGCGATTTTCTCACGGCATGTGGTGCACCCGGCGCGACTCGAACGCGCGACCTTCAGAGTCGGAGTCTGACACTCTATCCAACTGAGCTACGGGAGCGTACTGGGTTTTTCAAAGTTGGCGGATTCTTTTGTTGCCAATTATACTGCCGGAAGAAGCAGTAAGCCTTGGTGAAAACCCGCTTCAATACTATAACCATCTTTGCATTGCAGCGCAAGCCCGGATTTGTCCTCTTTCGCTTTATTCCGGCTTCCTTCGCTTTACAAGACCCGCTTCATCCTCTATCATAAACTGACATCAAACGGGAGGCCTGCCATTGAAACGCAAGGACATCTGGGTATTGCTGGGGGTTGGGGTGCTGGCGGCGGTGCTGCTCATTCTGGGGCAGCAGGCAAAGCCGCAGCCGGTTAAGCAGGCCATCCCTACCTTGAGCGTCGCCTTGGGCAAGTTTGATGTGGAACTCCAGGACGCGGACAGCTACCTGCGCATCAAGCAGGGGGATGAGTACTACCACCTTGTGCCGCTGAATTCGGAAGCCGAAATCGTCATCAAACAGGACGGCAACAAGGAGAACATCATCCGCATTGACAAGGATTCTGTCGTGATGCACAGCGCCAACTGCCCCAACCAGGACTGCATGCGCATGGGCAAGCTGACGCTTGAAAACCGGGAATACCGCTCCTTCTCCCGCTGGATTACCTGCCTGCCCCACCAATTGAGCCTGGAGCTGCTGGACCATGAAGAAGCCATGCGTTTGCAAAGCGGGGGGAAATGATGACCACCAAAAACCTGGCCCTCTCCGGGCTGTTCATCGCGATTATGCTGATCCTGGGCTACTTTGAGAAGCTGCTCTCCCTGGGGCTGGGCTATGGCATCAAGCTGGGCCTGTCCAACTGCGTGCTGCTGCTGTGCCTGTACTGGTTTGGCATAGGGCCCTCCCTCATGCTGATGGTGGCCAAGGTGCTGCTGACCTCCATCCTCTTTGGCGGCATGAACCCCATTACCTTGAGCCTGTCGCTGGCCGGTGGCATCCTCAGCATGATTGGCATGATTTTGCTTGTTTTCGTTGTCAAGGACATCAGCCCGGTCACAGCGGGCGTGGTGGGCGGGGTGCTGCACAACGTAGGCCAGGTGCTGGTGGCGGTGTACGTGCATGACATCTTCGTGCCCCAGGCCTACACGGCCACCCTGGTGCTGGTGGGTGCGGCCATGGGCGGCATCACCGGCGGCATCGTGGTGCGGCTGAAGCACTTCCTGCCCTATGAGCGCAGAAAGCAGTTCGGATTCGCGAAGTAGCGCCAAGCTAAAATCTTTAGCAATCAAAAAGGAGGCTATCGCGTGCCTCCTTTTGCTTTTGTATAAAACCTTACTTCGCCGGGAACAGCCGGTTCATCAGCCCATTCAACGCCTGGGCGTGGCGGGCTTCGTCCTTGGCCATCTCATGCAGGGCGTCGTGCACCGCGTCGTACTTCAGTTCCTTCGCCAGGTCAGCCAGCGCTTTTTTGTCCGCGCACTCGCCCATCTCGGCTTCCACGCGCAGTTTCAGGTTGGTCTGGCTGCTCTCGGACACGCCTTCGCCCAGCAGTTCCTGCAAGCGACCCGCGTGCTGGGCTTCTTCCATCGCCAGGCGCTCAAACAGGCTGGCGGCCTCGGGATAGCCTTCCCGGTCCGCGGCGCGCGCCATGGCCAGGTACTGGGCCACCTCGCGGCAATCATTTTGCAAACGCTGCTGCAGCAGGGCGATGACACGGGCATCCACGCCGCGCGCCAGGCCGATGACGTGGGTGTCCTTCAGGCTCAGGCCCGCTTCCAGCAGTTCAAAGGCTTCCTTGCCCACCTTGCACACCGGGCAGATGTCCGGCGGAGTATCGCCTTCGTGGATGTAACCGCAGACTTTACAAATCCATTTCATGTTGATTTCTCGTCCTTTTCAAGCTTTATAATGCGCACGCAAATCAGGGGGCACGGTGCAACCGTGCTTTCTTGGGCGGCAGTGCTTAGATAAAATGCCTGCGGATCCACTCCGGCGCGTCGGCGTCATCCATGCTGACAGACAGGATGAAGGTGATGTTGCGCTTCTTGCTTAATTCCTCAAGGGAGTTGAAGAACCACTCGGTGTCGTTGGGGTTGGCGTGGATCAGCTTCAAAAACGCGTCAATCAAGACGAGGGTGACATCAAAATTCTGGGCCAGCATCCCGCAGAGGAAGCCAAAGAACATCTCCTGGCCGACCATGCCGTATTCCCCGGCATTCACAAAGCGGACTTCGTGGCGCAGGTCAAACATATACCGGTTGTCGTCATCAACAAAAACAACATCACCTTTCTGGTTCTTAATGGACTCATTCGCCAGATCGATGATGCGCTTGGTTTTCCCGGAACCCTTTTTTCCGTGGATGACTTGAATCATGGGACAGTTCCCCCCTTTATGTGTTCTGCGTATGGTGAGTATACCACATCCTGTGGCGCTTCGCCAACAGCAAACGATTACGCGCCCGGCGGCAGTCTGGTTTTTTCGGTGTTTTGACAGCGCTTGCGCCGTTTTGCTTCGGCAAAAAAATTTACAAAGCGGGCCTGCCTTCCAGCTGTTCCCGGGCCAGGGCCTTCAGGCTAATCTTGCGGCTGGTGCGGCGCAGGGCCTCCTTGCCGATCTTTTCTGTGCGGCAGATGCCCTGGTAGGCGCAAAAGGCGCATTCCGCGCGCCCGCTGCTGCGCACCAGGGGGGAGCGGTTGATGAGGCCTGTAAAGATGTCCTTCGCCAGGTCCCGGGTTTTCTGCTCCGCCAAATCCATCAGGCTGGCCATCTCCTCCTGGGTCAGCAGCCTTCCGCTCTCCTTGAGCTCCCCGTCTTTTTTGATGTAGGTCGCCAGCGTCAGGGGCGGCTGCGCGCTGTCCAGCTTCTCCAGCACCCGGGCATCCGCCAGCAGCGGGCCGTTCATGCGCAGCTGCTTGCGGCTTTCCTTGATGGCCTCCTGCTCGCTGTCCGCCCGGGGCAGCGGGTCCATCATGCGCTGGTAGACGGCGGCCGCGGGCACAGGCTTGTCCACCAGCTTGAGCGCGGCCTTCAGGTACAGCATCAGTTGCAGTTGCACGCCTTTTTCAAGATCCCCGCCGGTCAGGTCATTGTGCCCGGTCTTGTAGTCCACGATGCGCAGCAGGGTCAAGTCCCCGTCCAGCACCGCGGTATCCAGGCGGTCGATGGTGCCGCGCAGGCGCAGCACGCTGCCGTCCTCAAGTTCGATTTCAATCGCGGGCAAGCCGTCCTTCATGCCAAAGTTCAGCTCGGTCTCAACCGTTTCAAAATCGGAGTGCTGGCGGCTTTCCGTCAGCGACCAGGCCATCCGCCGGCAGATGTTTTTGGTGTGCCGGGCGTTTTGCTTCGCCCGGGGCGTGTCCGCCCAGGGGGCGTCCTCCCAGCCCTCGGTGAGGGTCTGCAGCACCTCATCCATCACCAGCGCGCTGCCTTCCCGGCTCATGCTATGAAAGGCCTCGGGGTCCTTCAGCATCCGGTCGGTGAAGCCCTCCATGGCCGCGTGGCAGAAGTTGCCCAGGTCGATGCTCTGCAGCGCCCACTCCCTGCGTTCCAGGGGCTTGAGCCCGTAGTCCACAAAGTGCTTAAAGGGGCAGCCGGCAAAGCTCTCCAGCCGTGACACGCTCATCACGCCGCTGGTGTGCAGCGCTTTGGCGGTGGCCCCCTCCAGCCGCTTCACAGGTTGGTCGCCCACCAGGGCGTCCAGAATGCCCCGGGTGAAGGGCTGCCATTCGGGCGTGTTTTTCAGCCAGCCCCAGGCTTGCCACCAGGCGCTGTCCATCTGCTTTTGGGACAGCCGCAGGGCAATCTCGTCCAGCGCCGAGCGCGGGGTGAAGGGGCGGGCTTCGCGCTCGCTGCCCACCGCGCCGCCTTCCTCAATCAACTGCGGGAACATGCGCTTGACGCGCAGCAACTCAATCATCGGGGCCATGGCCTTGCCCTGGTCGTCAGACAGCGCGTAGCTCAAGTGCACACTGTCCCGGGCCAGGGCGATGGCCTTCCACAGGTCCAGCAGGCGGATTTGCTCGCGCTCGCCCTGCTGCAGGTTCATCCGGGTGCGCAGCTCCTGCTCCAGCATCACCCGCTCGTTGTCCATGAGCAGGGTTTCCTCCCTGACGGACAGGGCGCCGCTGTTGAGGCCCAGCAAGTACACGCTGTGGGGCTGGCGCACCATCAATTGGCCCAACACACCCACCTGCACGCTGTGCTGCAGCGGCGGCAGGGTGGACAGGCTGGTTTGGGACAATCCCGCCGTCAGCCACTGGGCAAAGCGGCCCAGGGGCACGCGCTGGTCGCCCAGCAGCTGCTTCATCTGCTCAAACAGGCCCATCAGCTTCTCCCACACCTGGCTGGCCCGCTGAGCCTGGTCAGGCAGGGCGATGCCCAGCAGCTGCTCGTTGATGCGCAGCACGCGCTCGGAGGCCTGGATGTCTTCCAGGAAACGCAGCACCGCGTCCAGGGAGGCCTGGGTATCGCGGGCTTTGTTCAGCCCGTCCCTCAAGCGAATCACCGGGCTGATGGCGGCCTGCCGCAGGGCTTCCATGGCCTCACGGTCTGTTTCATCGCCCCTTGCAAAGGACTTTTGCCACAGGCTGCCCCGGATGCCATAGGCCCTGGCGTAGTTCTCCAGCGCGAAGGCCTGGTCCGGCGTCAGCGGGGAATAGGGGGATTTGAGGTAGCTGAACACATCCTGCGGGCGCCAGCTGGCGCTTTGCACGCAGGCCAGGGCGTCCTGCAGGGTGCGCACCAGGGGCTGGGCCAGGATGGCTTCCTTCATAGCCACAAAGTGCGGGATGCCGTAGGAGGTGAAGATGTCAGAAAGCATCCTTGCGTAGCTGTCCTGGGTGAGATAGACGGCGATGCCGCGGGGATCCGCGCCCTTGGCCAGTTCCTCATGGATTTGCTGGGCTGCCCGCCTGATTTCCTCGTGCGGCGTCTTGCCCGCGTACAGGCGCAGGCCTTTTATGACCCCGGTGTAGGGCTGCTGCTTGTGCGCCAGCAGGTTCTGCTGCAGGTGGTTCAGCGCCTCTGGCGCAGAATTTTTCTGCGCGGGCAAGCGGGTGATACCGCAGTCCATCCCCTGTTCCTGACAGGCGTCCTTCAGCTGTTGGATGCTGTGTTCCACCACGGAAAAGGCCGGGCCGTCCGCGGCGCCTGGCGTTTCCGTCACCATGGTGATGAGCAGGCTGTCCGCCTGCGCGCCTAGGATGGCCAGCACGCGGATCAGCGGCGGGGTCAGCAGGTCAAAGCCATGGACGATGACATCCCAACCCGCAAAGGGCGCGCCTTCCTTCAGCCTGGTCAAAAAGTCCCGCTGGATGTCCTCGCTGTCAATCAATTGCCCGGCCATCGCCTCCTCATAGGCCGTAAACAGGGTGGCCAGGTCTGAAAACTTGGGCGAGGGGTGCTCCTGCTGATTCAGCCAGTCCGCCAGTGTGTCCGGCGTCAGACCCGCGCTTTTGAGCTCATTGAAGGCCTCGGTCAGCTTGCTGGTGAAGCCGGGCATGTTCTTGGAGGACGCGTAATACTGCAAGTCATCCTTGTGCTGCCAAAGCGCCCGCGCCAGCGTCTGGTTCTGCCCGCGCTCGTCAATCACGCTGCGCGCGTCCCGCCCCAGCCGGTCAAACACCCGCGTCATCAGGCGGCTGGGGGAGAGCACCTGCAAACGGAAAAAGCCCTTGGCCCGCAAAATGTCCAGGGCGTCGCGCTCCGCCTGCAGGGTGTACTGCTCCGGCACCAGCAGCAGCACGCTGCGGCCTTTTTCGTATGACGCCTGTAATGCCTGTGCCGCCTGTGACCACAGGTTGGTGCCGCGGCTTGTCACAATCTGAATCATTCGCCCCTCCATTGATCCATCCCATTATACCATAGCCAGGCCGTCCGGATTTTCATTTTCCCCGCCTTTGGGGTACAATAGGAACTGCCACAAGACCGGCTTTGACCACAAGGAGACAATGCATTGAAACGTACCATTGCCCTGCTGTTCACCCTCCTGCTCCTGCTGCCCCTGCTGGGCATATCAGAAGAAACCCCCGTCAAATCCGCGCGGGAGGACCTCATCGACCGCATGATCGACACCGCCCGGGAGCAGTTTGACAAGGCCCGCGGCCGCGCCCTGCCCGCGCACTCCTCCGGCGACATCTATGTCTGCAAGAACTTCACCGTCTACATGTTCCGCGAAAACCGGGACCTCTTCCGCATCGCGGAGTTCCCGGACATTGGCCTGGTCATCCCTGACAACCTGCCCGCCAAGGAGAGCAAGCCCTACCAGTACGGCGCCGCCTGGAAGGACATCCTCCCTGAAGACGGCAACCCCTTCTACGCCGCCGCCACCTTCCGTTATGACACCAACCTGTCCAAGGCCGAAAACCGCGAACTGGCCCGCGAGTTCATGAAGCAGGCCCAGCGGGGCGACTTCTTCCAGATGCGCGCCAACTACTACTACGGCGTCGGCGCCCACAGCATGGTCTTCACCAAGGACTACGATTCGGCCACCGATTCCATCACCTGGACCGACTCCAACATGAAGGGCAAGAAGGTCGACGGCAAGCGCTATGGCTATATCCAGTTTGACGCCGTCAAGGAAATCGACTGGTTCATCGACGCCTTCTGCCGCAAGGGCTACGGCGCGACCATTTACAGGCTGCGAGACGATATTATTTACGCGAAGTAGAGGACGGGAGAGACGGGGAGGACGCTTACCTTTTTTGAAAAAAGGTAAGACCAAAAAACTTTAATAGGGTTAAAAAGCACCTGCTTTTCAGAATGTAAGCAGGTGCTTGTTAATCATTAGTGCTGATGAATAGACTTAATTAAAGTTTTCAGGGGGATGGGGGCAGAATGCCGCCGCCCGCTGTGCGGGGAAAAGGCGGCATGTCAGCCCAATGAGCCAAGGAGTCAGAGCGAATGCCAATGAGGTCAGGCGACTATGGCGAATTGAGGGCGCATTTTTTCAAAAATGCCCCCAACGGTCCCCCGTCTCCTTAAAGATCATCCACCAAGGCGGACGACTTGGCGTAGGCGGTGGAGCGGGCCTCGAAGAAGTCGGTTTTGATCATGTTGGCGTTACTGTACTGGCTGACCCACTTCATGGTCTCGGGCTCCTTGTCGTAGCCGTCATAAATGGGTTCCAGGCCGATGTTGGTGGCGCGGAGGTTGCCCAGGTATTTGATGTAGTCCTCGACCATCTGCCCGGTGAGGCCTTCGATGTCTTCGCCAATGGCGTACTTGCCCCAGGCGATCTCCTGCTCGCAGCCTTCCTTGAGCATGGCGCGGAACATGTTCTTCATCTCGTCATCGATGAGGCCGGGCTCTTCTTTTTGCAGCTCCTGCAGGATGTTGCGGAAGAGCCACAGGTGGGTGGCCTCGTCGCGGTTGATGTAGCGGATTTGCTGGGCGGAGCCGGGCATGCGGTTGTTGCGGGCGAGGTTGTAAAAGAACATGAACCCGGAGTAGAAGTAAATGCCTTCCAAGATATAGTTGCCCATGATGACGCGCAGAAAGTTGCCCATGGTTTTTTCTTCCTGGAAGGAGTTGTAGATGTCGCCGATGAAGGTGTTGCGCTTCAGGAGGTGCTCGTCGTCCTTCCACTGGAAGAGGATGTCATCGCGCTCGTTGGGCTCGCAGATGGAGTCGAGCATGTAGGAATAGCTCTGGGAGTGGATGGCTTCCTGGTAGGTCTGGATGGCGATGCAGAGGTTGACCTCATTGGCGGTGATGTACTGGCCGATGTTGGGCAGGTTGGCCGTCTGGATGGAGTCCAGGAAAATGAGGAAGGAGAGGATTTTGTCATAAGCGCGGCGCTCGGCCTTGTCCAGGACCGGGTACTGCTTTTTGTCGGTGGCCAGGTTGATTTCCTCGGGAATCCAGAAATTGTTCATCGCCTGGCGGTACCAGGGGCTGACCCAGGCGTACTTCATGTTGTTGAAGTCGTTGAGGTTGGTGGGGTTGCCGCCCACCATCCTGCGCGAGCGCACATCGATGTCACCCTGGGGATTAAAGAGGGGTTTCTTTACAAGCTTGGCCATGGGCTCCTCCCTTGATGTAATCATGGTTGTGCAGCCATTGTACCACATCCGTTCGAAGAAGTGTCTGTGGACACTTCTTCGTTTTGGAAGAACGGGAATTTCTGCCTGTTCAGTCTCGCTTTGCTCGCCTCACAGCCGGCAGAAATTCGCGGAAATGTTTTGTCTGAAGCCAAAACCTGCTCCACCGCACCTGTCGCTGTCGCAGATTACCATCAGAGGGCTCCGCCCTCCGATACCTCCCGAATTCTACTTGAATAAAAACCGGGGACGCTCTTTTGAGCATCCCCGGCTGATGGCGGTGGAAAGATTTATTTCAGCTTCCAGATGATGTCGTTGTATTCCTTGATGGTGCGGTCGGTGCTGAAGTAGCCGGACTTGGCGGTGTTGGTGATGGCCTTCTTCAGCCACAGCTCGCGGTTTTGGTAGTCGGCGCTGACGCGGGTGTGGGCATGAGAGTAGGAGCCAAAGTCCTTGAGGACGAAGTAGTTGTCCGCGTGCCCGCCGCCGGATCCAAAGAGCAGGTCGTGGTAGAGGATCTGCACCATGGCGGGGTTATCGGGGAAGAGGGTGCCGTCAATCATCTGCGACAGCGCCTTGCGGATCTCGACGTTCTGCTCAAACAGGGTGATGGGCGCGTAGGTGCCTTCCTTGTACAGGTCGGCCACTTCCTCGGACTTCATGCCAAAGAGGTAGATGTTGTCATTGCCCACGGCTTCTGAAATCTCAACATTCGCGCCGTCTAAGGTGCCGATGGTAACCGCGCCATTCATCATCAGCTTCATGTTGCCGGTGCCCGAGGCCTCCTTGCCGGCGGTGGAAATCTGCTCTGACAGGTCGGAAGCGGGGATGAGGGCCTCGGCGGCGGACACGTTCCAGTTTTCAACAAACAGGACCTTGAGCATCTTGGACGCGCGCGGGCTCTTGTCAATCAGGCGGGACAGCGCCAGGATGTAGCGGATGATCATCTTGGCCTTGTAATAGCCGCGGCTGGCTTTGGCGCCGAAAATGAACACGCGCGGGGGCATGACGAACTTCGGGTCATCCATGATGCGGTTGTACAGCACATGGATGTGCAGGGCGTTGAGCAGCTGGCGCTTGTACTCGTGCAGGCGCTTCACCTGGACGTCAAACATGAAGTCCGGGTCCACCGTCATCTTCTGCCGGCGCATGAGGAACTCGTTGAAGACGTCCTTGTTTTGCCGTTTGATGCGGGCGAACTGCTCCCGGAAGGCGGCGTCGTCCTTGAACTTCTCAAGGCCTGACAGGGCTTCGGGCTCCAGCTTCCACTTGTCGCCGATGGACTCGGTGATGAGGTCAGACAGCAGCGGGTTGCAGGCCATCAGCCAGCGCCGGTGGGTGACGCCGTTGGTGATGGCGGTAAATTTCTTGGGTGTGGTCAGGCCAAAGTCACGGAAGGTGTCGTTCTTGATGATGTCCCCGTGCAGCTGGCTGACGCCGTTGACGCAGAAGGACTGGGACACGCACAGGTTGGCCATGTGCACCATGCCGTAGGCCAGGATGGCCATGTGGCTGATGCGGTCCCATTCGCCGGGGAAGCGGTCCCACAGCTTCTCGCACAGGCGGCGGTTCATTTCCTCAAGAATCATGTAGATGCGGGGCAGCTGGCGGCGCACCAGGTCCTCGGGCCAGCGCTCTAAGGCCTCTGACATGATGGTGTGGTTGGTGTAGGCCATGCAGCGGTTGGTGATGGCCTGCGCCTCTTCCCAGCCCAGGCCCTTCTCGTCCATCAGCAGGCGCATCAATTCCACAATGGCCAGGCCCGGGTGGGTGTCGTTGAGCTGGAACACGGCCTTGTCCGGCAGCAAGTTCCAGTCGGGGCCAAAGCGCTTTTCAAAGTCCTTCAGGGCATACTGCAGCGTGGCGGACACCAGGAAATAGTGCTGGCACAGGCGCAGGGTCTTCCCCTCGTAGTGGTTGTCCTCGGGGTAGAGAACCTTGGAGATGACGCTGGCCAGGTCCTGCTCCTTGGTGGCGTTGACATAATCGCCCTCGGAGAAGGCGGAGAGGTCCAGGCTCTGCTTGCTCCTGGCGAGCCAGGTGCGCAGGGTGTTCACCCGATGGTTGCCATAGCCCACGGCCGGCATGTCATAGGGCACGGCTTCCACAGTGCGGTAGTCCTCCAGCACATAGGTGTCCCGGCCGTTTTTGTTGACCTGGACGACGTGGCCTTCAAAGCGGACCTCGGCCACGTCCTCCATGCTGGCAAATTCCCAGACATTGCCGTTTTGCAGCCAGTCATCAGGCAGCTCCATCTGCTGGCCGCCGCTTAGTTTCTGGCGGAAGAGGCCGTATTCATAGCGGATGGTGGAACCCATGGCGGGCAGGTCCAGGGTGGCCAGGCTGTCCATGAAGCAGGCGGCCAGGCGGCCCAGGCCGCCGTTGCCAAGGCCCGGTTCGGGCTCTTCATAGACGATGTCCTTCCAGGAGATGTCCAATTCGGTTAAGGCTTTGGTATATTCCTCGGTGGATAGCAGGTTGAGGGCGTTGTTGAACATGGCCCGGCCCAGCAAAAACTCGATGCACAGGTAGTAGACGCGCTTGCCGCCGTCCTTGTTGTCTCTTTCCCGGGAATCCACCCATTGCTCCATGATCTGGTCGCGCAGGGTGGAGGCTACGGCGTAATAGGTTTGATAAGGGGTGGCTTCCCGCAGCGTCTTGCCGTAGTAGCGCTGCAGTTTCCCCTGAATGGATTGCTTGATGAAGTCCTTGGTGTAGGCTTGCTCTGGCATGGAAAACTCCCTTTCAGGCTTGATGGGCAGAATTATACCACAGCGGTTCAAGGCGGACAATTGGTATCGTTTTCATGTTGAAAAACAAGGCTTTTTCGCGCAGGTGCATAAAGGAAGGAGCGCAAAAACCCCGCGGCCGGGCCGGCCGCGGGGCAAGGGTGTTGGGGAGAAATTAGTTCAGTTTTCTGCGCCTGTTGATGAGGACCGCGCCGGCGCCCAGGAGGGCGGCGGACAAGAACAGGACCATCAGGGTGGTGAAGGCCTTGTCCCCGGTGGGGGGCACATCCTTCTCATTGGTGAAGACGATGCCGCCGGCGACAGGGGTGCCATCGCGCTCCAGGTCCACGGTGTAGCGCAGGGTGTGGCCATCGGCATTGGCGGTGGTGGTGATGATCACCTTGTACTCGCTGGTGTCATAGGTGACGCCCTGCAAGTCGCCCTTGACCTCTTGCACGTAGTAGATGTAGCGCACGGCCTTGGTGAAGGTGCGGTCGGGGAAGGTGATCAGGCCCGTGCCGTCGTTTGTGGCCCTGGCCAGCTCCTTGCGGTTGCTGTCCAAAAGCAGGAAGGTGAAGTCCCCGGCCTTAAGGCTGCCGTTGACCAGCTTCTTTTGCGCCGTCAGCGGGATGTTCAGCTGCTCATAGCTTGGGGTGGGCGGCTTGGGGTCCTCCGGGGTGGGCTTGGGCGTGGGTGTCGGGGTGGGCGTCGGGCTTGGCGACGGGCTTGGGGTATCGGTCGGAATAATGGTGATCTCCGGGTCCGTGGGCTTGGGCGGCTCTTTATAGGTGTTGGTGATGGCGTTGCCATTCTGGGTAACGGCGTACTTGTTGCCGTTCACCGTGATGCTGCCGTCCGTCACGCCCGCTTCTGCCACGGTGTACACATAGTCCGTGCCCTTGCCGTCCGTCTTTGGCAAGTCTTCCCAGGTGTAGGTGAAGCTGTCAGCGGTGCCGGATGCCGGCTGGATGCTGACTGGCGGCTGGGGATCCAGCGCCACACCGTCACGCAGCAGGGTGAACTCCGGTGCCGTGTGGTCAGCCTCCGGGCCATTCACCCAGATTTTGTTGGCATAGACCTCAATCAGGGATACTTCGTAGGTGTTGGTGATGGCGTTGCCATTTTGCGTGACGGCGTAGGTGTTGCCGTTCACCGTGATGTTGCCGTCCGTCACACCCGCTTCTTCCACGGTGTAGACATAGTCCGTACCCATGTCGTCCGTCTTTGGCAAATCTTCCCAGGTGTAGGTGAAGCTGTCCGCGGTGCCGGACGCCGGCTGGATGTTGGCTGTCGGCTGGGGATCCAGCGCCACACCGTCACGCAGCAGGGTGAAATCCGGTGCCGTGTGGTCAGCCTCCGGGCCATTCACCCAGATTTTGTTGGCATAGACCTCAGTCAAGGGCACTTCATAGGTGTTGGTGATGGCGTTGCCATCCTGGGTGACGGTGTACTTGTTGCTGTTTACCGTGATGCTGCCGTCTGTCACACCCGCTTCTTCCACGGTGTAGGTGAACAACTGATAATCGTTCAGTTCATCCACCTTAGGCAGGCCTGCCCAGGTGTAGGTGAAGCTGTCCGCTGTGCCGGATGCCGGGCTGATGCTGACCGTTGGCTGCGGGTCCACCGCCGTGCCGTCTGCCAGCAGGGTGAAGACCGGCGCGGTGTGGTCCCCAAGCAGGCCATTCACCCAAGTCTTGGTGACCGTGAATTCGGTGAGCAGGTAGTGGTTGGAAACATTCAGCGTGGAGGAACTGACCGCGTCAATCTCAAAGCCGATGCCGCTTAATTGATTGTCCGGCACTTCCACAAAGTCATACCTGTAGGAGATGACTTCATCATAAGGCTTATAGTCGGGCTCCCCATCGCCATCCTCTTCCAATTGCGTGCTGTTGGCGGGCAGGTCCCACCAGGTATACTTCCAGGGTTCCCACTCGCCGGGTTCCCCTTCTGTCAAGCCTTCATCCACGATGCCGTCCAGCTCCACATTTTTGTAGATGACCTCATAGTGGATGCCTTCCACCGGGTTTTCCACCTCCTGCGCGTTCATGTCAAAGCGGCGCAGTTCAAAGGTGATGGCCGTGCCAACCGGCGTGTCGACCAGGCTGCCATCGGGCAGAGTCAGCCCTGTCCAGTGCTTTTCACCGGTAAAATGGCTGCGGTAAGTGTTGTGGAAGGCGTTGGCTTCCCTGTCGTACTGGTAGTTGGGGGGCGGAACCTCAGAAATGGTGTATACGTATTCTTTGAACTCCCCGGTGACGGAATCGGGCACCGGATTGATTTTTGGCAAGCCGGCCCACTTGATGGGGATGATCGCGCCGGTGTCGTTGGGCTGCACCTCTTGAATCTGATGATCGATGACAACACCATCCCGCCTGAGCACAAAGAGCGCTTCTACATTTGCTTCGGAAGCGGGCATCTCACCGTTTGGCGGGAAGCGCCAGGACTTTGTGGCCTCGACCTGGGTGACTATCAGCGTATTGCTTATTACAGCGGGGAAGGAAGTGACGCCAATGGTGGTTTTTTCAGGTGGCGCGGTATAGGAGAACACGGCAAAATTGCTGCTATAGTTGGCTGGTGATTCTTCAACAACCTGATAATAGTATAGTGTTTCAGGTCCCGTTGGGTCGCCTGCCTTGGGGGCATAGGCAGGCAGATTATCCCAGCTGACAGTCGGCCAGCTGCCATCCGGATTGGCAGAGATGGTTTTTCTGGCTGGGTTTGTGTTGCCCAGGCCTTCAACCCCAATTGGCAAAGGTTGGTTGGGGTCAGGCTGTGTTGTGGCAAGCGCTAAATCGATCCAGGATCCGGTAGTGCCCCTGCGCACCTGCAGTTTAAATGTCAATGAACCAGGCCGCTCATCTTTCCAGGCGGCATCGCCAAGCCAGTTTTTGCTGACAGTGACATCCAACAGGATGTTCTTGTGCTCGTTGGTGAAGGACCACCAATTGGTTTTGCCATCGCTGTCTATCGCTGTGCTTTCCGCGATTTTCGCGTAGGGGAACAGAATAGTTTCTGTGGTTGCATAGTCCTTGTCTTTGGGCACATACATGTCCCCGCGCCAGCGGGAAAGGATGTCCAGCACGTTGCCCGCTTCATCCTCGTACGTATCCACGCGTTCAGCCGCGCCGCCGTGAACGCCTTGCGGGTCGGAAGATGTCGTTTCATCAGTCAAAACTGTGGTCGTGGACGGCAAATCTGTGACCCCCGGGCTGACCTCGGTCACGGTGAAGGTGATGCTTTCTGGGCGGAAGCCATCGCGGTTGTTGTCATCTTCCCAGTTTTTCACAAAGTAAATCTTGCGTACATCCAATTTGTTTGTGATGTTTGTAGTGAACACACCATTGATTTCAGGGCTGGAACCAATCTCGTTTGTGAAAGTAAACCCTGTTGGTGTGACCTCCTGCGCGCGGTACAAGCGCTTCGTTTCTGAGCCTGGCTCAAATTCGGGCAGGTCAGTTGCCAGGATGATGGTACGGCTGTCCCGTACCTGCTCAATCAATTGCCCAATGGGCACAGCCACGCTTTGAGCGGGGTTCATGTGCTGCCAGCTTGTTTCGCTGGTGTTGTCTCCATCAATGCTGTACTGCACATTGAAGACAACCTCATCCGGCAGCGCGCCCAGCTCATACAGGTTGATGAGGTGGTTGTATTGGATGTCAGCCGCGTATGGATCACCCGGATTCCAATCACCATCTTTCGCTTGCCAGTGTTTTATCACGTTCAAAGATACGGTGTTGAGGGTGTTGGTTACATTGCGTGTGCCTCCGCCAGTGGTCACATAATGTGTCCTTGTGACTGTGTCTGTCACGTTTTCTTCCACAAAGTACTGATAGGCTGTGCCGCTTGTCGTAAAGTCCGGGAATTCGCCGGTAAACCTGACAGACCAGATGTTGCCGCTTTCTGTCCAGTCAGCGCCGGTAACAGGCACAATTTCCTTGTCCCCATTGGCGCCCGGGCTGCGATACAGGGTGAAGGTGAGGGGCATGTTGTCAGCGTCCAGGTCCGGCCTGGTTTGATAAAGATCGCCCTGGTCAATCCAGGTTTTTGTGGCTGCCAGTTCCTGTGAGATTATTGGCTCATACGTGTTGTGGAAGGAGGCGCTCCCCTCATAGCTTGTTATGCCATCCTGGGTCACCGCTTCCCAGTCTTCAATGTCAATCCTTCTGCTTGCGGGGTCCGTCACATAGCCGTTCAGTGGGGCTTCCAGCACATAGTAGGTGAAGGCTGTCCCGTCCGGCGCGATGGTGGGCAGGTTGTCAAACTTTACGGTATCCGGATGGGTAAAACTGGTTCCGGCAACATAGGTTCCCGGAATGGTTCCGCCTGACAACGTCTGGGGATCACCAAATACATGGGCCACAGCGGTACCGCCGACTGGGTGCCACACCTGGTAGAGGGTGAAGGTGACAGCGGGATAGGCGGTCTGGCCATAGCGCTCCAAAGGCCATTCCCAGGTCTTTGTCACCTCAACCTCCCGCCGCTCATCGCCGGTGAACACATTGCTGAGCGTGGCCGAGGGATGGTTGTACAAGGGGTTGTCATAGCCCAGGCGGGGGGGCGTGTTCAAGGGGTCGCCGTTCTCATCTGTTTCAAGGAAGGTGTAGTAATACCGCCTGCCAAATTCGTCATACACCGGCAGGGTGCCTGTGGCTGAGGGGAAGTAGAAGACATCCAGCCCCTTTTCAAGCGTCTGCAGGTCATTGGCGTCAGCCACGCCATCGCCGTTGACATCCACCGGAACCCGGTCTGTCTCAAAGGCCGGGGTGCCGTCCTCATTGACGCTGGTGGTGCGGAACAGTTTGACGTACACCGTGGGCAGGAAATCGTTGTTGAACCAGCCCGGCACGTTCTGCCACTGTTCTTTGCCGATGATTGCCTGCTCATGCTGCAGCATGTTGACAACAATGCCCGTCCGCTGGGAGCCATCCTCCTTGTTGAAGCTGAGGAAGGCCTGGTCTTCATACATCCCCAAATGGGGCGTCGCGTAGGTTTCTTCCGTGTTTGAGCCGCTCGGGTCCGGCTGTTCATATGTTTCCGGCGCGTCCCTGTCATCCATGTAATAGGTGATGTAGCGTCCGGTGTTGCCATACATGGTCTCCCGGACAAAGTAGCGGTAGCGCGCGCCTTTGTCATCAAACCTGGGGAAGCCGCCAAAGCCGACATGCCAGTACCAGGTATTGGCGGTGCTGCCGCTGGTGGTCCAGTAGCGAGGGGAGGGCACCTTTTCTTCCGCTGTTCCTTCGCCCAGGTCGCGGTACAGGGTATAGCGGATGGCGGGGCGCTGGGGATAGCCGTACTTGCCCGGCGTTCCAAAGTCGCGCCAGACTTTCTTGGCGGCCAGCTCGCCATCGCCTACCAGCTGGTTGTCATAGGTAAAGCGCATGGCGTCGTGGCTGCGCACGATGAAGCCGGGATCGGTGTTGTCAAAATTGGGCAGGTCACGGTTGTAGACATAGCGCTCATCAATTAAGCTGGTGGTGATGAACTCACCCGAGCCCACAGGGTACTCTATCCTGCCGTCCTCAAAGGGATAGACGACGCCGCCAATTTCCAGGGACACTTCCCGCACGTTATAGGGGATGAAGGCGCCCTGGTCATCAAACTTCCGCAGGTTCAGGAAGGAGAGCAGGCTCTCGCTCACCGGGTTGGCCGGGTCGTATTCCAATGTGCCTTCCAGGGGAGGGCTGATTGGATTGCCTGCCGCGTCCACCTGCGTTACGCCAAGTTCCTCAGGCCAGCTTACCTGGAAGATGGCCTTGACCATGGTTCCCTCCGGCGCGTTCAAGCCGGTGATCCGCCATTCCTTGTTCACCCCGATGTCCACCCAGCCTAGGCGGGTGTTGGTCACCGTGGTGGTCTGTCCGGTTGAACTTGTGCTGACGGTATAAGCGATGACATCGTTGTGGGCGTCGGAGGTGTTGTCCTCATTTTGTGTGATGATGCCAGTGAGCAGATATTGCGGGTCGGTGTCTGGCAGCACCAGGGGATTGGGCAGGGTCCCGGCGGTTGTGATTTCGCGGATGATGTAGTTGCCGGCATTGCGCAGGTTGGCGTGCGCGTTGGAGGGGTAGGTGTAGGTATAGGTGCCCCGCCAGAGCGTCTCACATGACAAGGTCAGGGTCAGCGGTTGCCAGACGCCGTTTGCGTCCTGCACATGCACCTTTGCGCTGGCGCGGTTCTGGTCGGTCACCGCCACAGGCACGGTATAGTCTACGTTGTTTGTGCCGTTGTTGAGCGGCATGAAATCCTTGTAATACCAGCCCATGGTGGCCAGGGAGCGGCTGAAGGCGTCGCCGTCATCCACCCAGTTTTTCTCCACGTCCATCCGCACGGTATTGCCGGGGCCGGGCCCGGGTTGGCTGTTGGTCCAGCTGGCGGTGGTGGTGGTGGTCGGCGCGTCATAGGTGTAATGGATGTAGGAGGGTTCGCTGTGCGTGGTGGGCGTGCTGGCGATTTCACGAATGGTGTAGAGATGCTCACGCCCCAGGGCGTCATACTTGGGCAGGCCGCGCAGCACCGCGTCCAGGGAGCCGGTGCCGGTAATAATGAAAGTGGAGCCGGTGGCGCCTACGCGCGCGATGCCTTGCGCCGGGTCATCAAAGCCATCGGCGTTCCATGGCTTGTTGTCCCGCAGCACTTCCACCGTCACCGAGCTGGCCTGGCCTTCCAAAAGGGCGGGGCTCCAGTTTTTCTTGATGGCCAGGTTGGCCGTGCCTTCCAGTATGTTGATGAAATAGTTGGTCATGGGCTGCCCATCCTGGCCCTGGGGATAAATCACGCGCAGGGTGGTGCCATCAATGACATGGTTGACGTCCCCAGCGTTGGGGGCAGCGATGGTGTAGGTGCCATCCGGGTTAATGGGATAAAACTGGCCGTTGAAGCCGGCATGGGTCTCCCGCACGCGGTAGGTGAGGGGCAGGCCGTTTTCATCATATTTGTCCCTGACAAAAGAACTGCTCTTGGTCAGGTCCGCCCAGAAGATGCCGTCCAGGTCCGCCTGGACAGGATTGCCATCTTCAACAACCTGCTCCCATACATCATCAGAAATTTCTTTTTCCAGCACCACGCGGATGTTCATGTTCATGAACTGCAATGAGCGCGCGCGGCTTTCCTTGGTATACTCCAGGTAGTTTTTAGCCGTTGGCTTGTTGATGACTTCTGCGCCGTTGAGGATGAAGCCTTCCGCCCCTGCCGGGCTGCCGATTGGGTTGGTAATGATGGCCTTGTAATCATGGATCTCATCTGATGGGGTTGTGGGGTCGATGGTCTCCACCGCGTAGTACACAAATTCCCGCCCCTGGGGGTCGTACTTTGGCAGGTCCGCGGCGTAGGTAAAGGTATACAGGTCCGCCTTGCTGTTAAGTTCAAGGGTGTCGTGCCCATCCACGGGCAGGAAGGCGTCAAAGTCCGCTGCGCCGTCAATCAACACAGTGCGGTACAGCCTGAAGGAGACATCCGGGCGGTTTAAGTTCTTGTCATCCATCGTTCCGCCCAGGGCGTCAACATACTGGTCCTTCCATTGTTTCCTGATGACAAAGCCTTCGGTCTGGTTGAGGGTGTTGATCAGCGTGCCATTCTGGTAGACAATGCCCGGCGTGCTTTCCGCGCCATACTCGCCGAAGTTCTCCGCGGATTGCTCATAATAAGGTGCCCCGGGTGTGATGGACGCGGCGGCCTCGACAACCCGGTACTCATACTCAAAGTTTTGATCGTCCATCAGCGGCAAATCGTTGAGGGTGATCTTCCATTTTCCGGTCACCGTTTCATCTTCAGTGATTGAAAAATCGGCGCCTGTGACGTCCTCCCAGGTGATGCCGCGCCTCAATCTGCGCTGCAGCTTCAGGGTTTCCCTCCAGGTGTCCATGTCTGGCCGCTGACTGGGGTCGGCCTCGTCATACCATTGCTTGGCAAAGGTGAAATTGGTGAAAAGCGTGTTGGTGAAGGTGGTGCCTTCGACCGTGGTCACATACCCCGGTATGTCTTTTTCGCGGACGCTGTATTGCCTTGTCTCACGGGTTTCACTCAGCGGAACAGGACCTGAATAGGAGTCATACAGTGGATATCCCTGGAAGCTCAAGCGATAGGTGTCGGTGTACAGGTTGCTCAGGTCATCAACTGCGGTGGCGGGCTGTTCGTTCACAACGCTGCCGTTGCTCATCAGTTCAAACAAGGAGGGAACTTCGTCCGGTCCAGGTCGTGTGCTGCCGCGGTTAAAGCCATCCTTCCACACTTTGACAAAATCAAGCTTGGTCACCCGCATGGCACTGAGCGTATTGACCTCAAGAAGGTCAGGGTCCGTAATCCACGTGTCTTTGAACCTGGGTGAAGCGTCAAGGCCCTGCGCTGTGATGGCATCCGAAAAGCTGTACAGGCTGTTGGTGTTTGGTGTCAGGGAGAAGGTTTTGTTTGCCCTGTCAACCACCAGTTAGTAGGAGAAGCTGACCCCGCTGCCGTACACAGACGCCTCGGGCACCACCGTCAGCGTGAATTCTGCTAGATAACCATTCGTTGCGTCCCCAACAGTGGCGTTGGTGATGCCGGCCGAAACATGGTCGCTAAAGCCCTGGATGTTCATTGTGACCCCGCCGTTGGGCCTGAAAAAAAGCAAGACAGGAATGCGTGACGCAGCTGTCTCACCGTTGAGATTTAATCTGATATCCAGCTCATAGCTGTCCCTCTCAGGCGGCGTGGGGGCTGGTGTTGCCTGGGCGCTTGCCGTGAACAGGCAAAACAGGGCAAGCAGCAAACCGATTAGGATAAGTTTTGAACTGGTTTTCCTTGTCGTGTTGGACGCTCCTGCTGATTGTTTTTGTCAAATCATACAACTACACCTGATACCATGACCATATCGCCTTGATAAAATTAAGTAAATTTTGCGTTTTATGCGGTTTTCGTTTACTTTCGCTAACGAAAATTGCTGTGAAATTGTTTGTCAATTTTCCTGTATGCTGAATGTAAGATGTGCGAAAAATTTTTTGGGCGCCTGTGTTTTCCGCGCCAGGGGAGATTTGTTTATTTTTGCTATTTCACATTCCGAACCTGCCCTATGCCTTTTGATTACCCTGTATGTGCTGGTGTCATGGTTGATACCATGGCTTCCGCAGGAACAACGAATTTCATATCAACGAAATCAATACGCCCTGGAAAGCGCAGGCGTGCATGCCGTAAATACATCAAAAAAAGGCACGAAGGCCTTGTGTCAATTGATATCATGGGGTTGCTTTATTGCACTGCTTCCTCAAACGCCTCAAAGAACTCCGGGCAGGACCAGGTGCCCGCGGCGGACAGTTGATCGCCGCTGACGCTCATCTGCAGCACGACGCCGTTGCCGTATTGCACCAGCAGGGCCTGCTTGCCGGACTTCAACTGGCTGCCCTGGTAGCTGGCCTGGCCATACAGGATATCCATCAGGTGGCTGACAGTTGCGGAATCCGTTACCGTGCCCACGTCCGACAGCTGCAGGGCGACTGCGCCCTTTGGCAGGGTGTCCTTCAGGCTTTCAGAGCCCACCAGGCCATTGCCGGCGAAGGCAACGCGCTGGAACAGGCGCACCTGGCTGCCCACGCGGGCGGCCATTACGGATTTGCCCATGCCGTTGACTTCAAACACCGGCGCGTCCTGCGCGGCGACATTGGACAGGAGGCCCATGCCGTTGTCAAGGGCCGGTTCGGCCGTGAACACCGCCACGCTGCCCACTTGGGCGCCTGTCAGCGCGCTGACATCGCTGGGGTGGCTCATCAGGCGGTAAAAGCGCCCGTCCACGCGCAGCAGGGGATAATTGCCGCCGCTGCCGCGCTCCCACACGCCGTTGAAGGCAGGGTTCTTGTTGTCCTTGGACAGCACCAGGCTGCCCCGGGGCAGGTCGGCGGCGGGGCGCATCCTGCTCTCTTGCACGCTGCCGGCTTTCAGGGTGCCCACGGTGGGGACCTCCGGGCGGGTCAATCGCGGCAGCACGGCGGCCGCAAGGCCAACCACCACCACCAGGCTCAACGCCAGGGCGAGGCCGCGGTGTAGGCGCCTTTGCTGTGGCACGGCTGTGCGGCCATTGGCCCGCATCCGCGCGCGGTTGAGCAAAGCCGGGCCTGCGGTCAGGCCGCCCAGGGCCTCATCCGCGATGTGTTTGAATTGTTCCGGCTTCATCATGGTTGGTCTTCCCCTCCATCAAGGAATTGTTTTAGTTTTTGCCGCCCGCGTGACAGGCGGCTGGATACGGTGCCCTCCGGGGTGCCCAGCACCTGGGCGGTCTCCTGGGTGGACAGGTTCTGGTAGTAAAACAGCAGGAATACTTCTTTTTCCGGTGCCGGCAGGGCGTTCACCGCCTGCAGCAGGGCTTCCTTTTCCAGGCGCTGGTCGATGTTGTCATCAGCCGGAATCAGGTCCAGCTTCTTGCTGCCCAGCAGCACGCGCTTGTGCCAGGAGGAGCGCCAGTAGTCGCGGCAGCGGTTCAGCGCCACCTTCAGCAGCCAGGATTTCTCGCTGCCGGGGATCAGCACCGGGCGGTTTTCCATCAGCCGGATGAACACATCCTGGGTGATGTCCTCGGCCTGCTCGCGATTGCCCAGATAGAAATAACTGACACGCAGGACATCATTGCCATAGTCCCGGTACAGCTGCTCGATCTGTTCATCGCTGACAGGCTGGGGTGCCTGGGTCTGCCTGCTGTCACTCATGTAACGCTTGTCCTTTCCCTTTTCTTGCATCGCGGTCTCAAAATCTCCGCAGGGCGTTTGCTTGCGCCCAAAAGCCGGGCACTGGACCCGGCCTTTGGGGCTTGCGCTTTCAATGAATCAAGTGTTGTCGTGCCTGTCGCTACGCCGGCGGCGCTGCTCGGGCGTCTGGCTGCCTTCGGCCTTGGGCTCTGGCGCCTTCACGCCTTCAGCGTTTTGTGAAGGCTGCTGGGGTGGGCGTTGGGGCGTGAAGGCCTGGGTGGCTTGCGCGCTGCCCGGCTGCGCGGGCGGCGCCATCCCGGGGCGGTACTGCGTGGTGCCCTGGGGAACCGGCGGTTGGCCCACCTGGCCCTGCGTGGGCGGCGTCATCCCGGGGCGGTACTGCGTGGTGCCCTGGGACATCGGCGGCTGGCCCGCCTGGCCTTGCACGGGCGGTGTCATCCCCGGGCGGTACTGCGTGGTGCCCTGGGACACCGGCGGCTGGCCCGCCTGGCCTTGCACGGGCGGCGCCATGCCCGGCCTGAATTGTACGGTACCTTGGGGCGTGCCCTGGGTGCCGGGCCGCGGCGGGGCGTAGGGGGAGGGCTGCTGCGCGGCGGGGCGCGCCTGGGGCTGGCCAGCTTGCTGCGCGGCCTGGGCACGGCGCTGGGCCGCGCGGGCAGCGGCGCGCTTCTGGTTTTGGTTGTACAGGTGGTAAGCGTAATAGCCGCCGCCGCCCAGCAAGGAAATCAGGCCAACGGCCAGAATGCCTGTGGGGAAGCCGGAGTCCGGCTTGGTGGGCGGCTCTTCAAAGGCCTCCACCGTCATCAGCGTGGGGCTGGGGGTGGTGGTCGGCGTGGGAGAGGGGGACTGGATGGCTTCCACCGCGGGTGTCGGGCTGCCCAGGGGGTTGAAGGGCTCATAGGACGCGCTGATCAGGCTGGGGTTTTGCCAGACGGTGGCGTTGTAGTTCTCCAGCGGCGTGATCTGGTTGGGCTGCTGATAGCCGCCGGCCACCGGGATGGACGCGCTGTTGGCGTTTAAGTATTCCGGGCTTTGCAGGTAGGTGGACAGTTCGCCCATGGGCAGCACGCTGAAGAAATCGCCGTGGATGTAGCCCACCGTGCCGTCCTGGCTGATGTGGTACCAGGTGCCATCCTGCTGCAGGGTGCTGCCATACACCAGGGCGAAGGCATTCTTGCTCATCAGCTTCAGTTCGCGGCTGCTGGTGGAGGCTTCCGCGCGCAGGCGCACGCGGTCCGCGTTGACATAGCCATAGCTGGAGGGGCTGTTGAGGGTGACCGGCTCCGGCGTCGCCACCGGGGCAGGCGTGGGGGTGCGCAGGGAGTTTAAGTAATTTTGCTCCTCCGCCGTGTCCATCATGCGCAGCTGGTCGCTGCGGACATAGCCAAAGTGAATGCCGTACTGGATGACATCCCAGGTGGCTCCGGCCACATATTCCTGGCCGCGCACGCCCACCACCGCGCCTTCAGGCAGCAGGGTGATGATCTGGGCGTTGGTGTCGGGGAAGGCGCGCACAGGCACATTCTCGCCGCGGCTGATGGAATAGCCGGTGCGCTGGTCGGGCTGGCGGGTGGGTGCAGGGGTGCTGGTGGCCTGGGGCTGCAGCTGGGCCAAGTAGAAGGCCGCTTCCTGCTCATCGATGTAGCGCAGGGAGGCCGTGGGCACATAGCCCACCTGCTTGTCCGCCATCACCTGCACCTGGGACCAGCCTTCCGCGCCAATCCAGGTCTGGCTCCACACCTGCACCAGGGCGTTCACTTCCAGCATCTCCATCACCGGCTCGTCCTGGCGGCTGACGCCGGTGCGCAGGGCGGTCTGGCGGATGGTGAGGGCGGGGCCATGGTAGGCGGCGGGGGTGGCGGTGGCTTCCGGCATCGCGGGGATTGTGGGGGTCGCGGTCACAGGCGTGTCTGTCACTGGCGGCAGCGTGGGCGTGGGGGTGGCCACATAGGGCATGGGGGTGGCCAGGGCTGCCTGGTACTGGCGGCTCTCTTCCTCGGAATAAAGCCTTGAGTAGGTGGAGACCACATAGCCTTCCTTGCCATTGGCCATGATTTTGTACCAGACATCCTTGCCAACGGTTTCCTGGGAATAGACCCAGAAACGCTCACCGCGTTCCAGGGTGGCAATGCGGGTGGAGGAGGTGGAGGCCTTGGCGCGGAAGTTGACGCCGCCGGAGGTGGTCACCTCGGCCCAGCGGTCGATGACTTCGCCGTCTGCAAAGGGCCTGTCCGAAACCTGGGGTTCGGGGGCGGGGGTGGGGGTCCAGCCAAAGAGGGCTGCCACCTCGTTAAACTCCAGCAGCCTGACCACGGTGGCGCGCAGGAAGCCTTCCTGCCCGGCGACATCGGCCAGGTACCATTCCTCACCCTGCTTGTTTTTCACCATGCCCAGGATGTGGGCCAGGTCCTTCTGGCTGACAACCTTCAGGATGTTGTCCTTGCTGGCGCTGTCGGGGCTGGAACGGAAGTTGATGGTTTCCCCGGTGGGGTAGGCGTAGCGGTCCATCGTGGTGACGTCAAAGGGCAGCACGGTGGCTTCCGGTGTCGCGGTGACCACCGGTGTGGCGGTCGCGGGGACCTGGTAGATGAAGACCAGCTCGCTGACACTCAAGGCGCCGGACTGGCTGACGGTGACCTCCACCGGGCTCTGGCTGACCAGCACATAGCCCTGGGGCAGGCCTGACGGGGCGGCGGGCACCTTGTGGGTACCGGAAACCAGGGTCACGGTCTGGCTGGCGGCCAGGGTGGCGCCCTTGTCATCGCGGTAGTGCAACACCAGGTCCGCGGTCTTGATGGTGATGTCCTTAAACAGGAAGACAACATCCCGCATGCTGGGGTTTCCCGCGGCATCCACGGTGATGGTGAAGGAGGGTTCTGAAATCAGCTGGTACACGCTGCCGTTGATGCGGCTGTAATCCACCGAGATGATGGTCTGCTCGCCTTCCTTGCAAGGGGCAGTGGTGGAAAACAGCACATCCCCCGTTTCGTTTTTGTACAGCACATTCACCAGCGCGGCCTTGGGCACGGGCGCGGGGGTAGAGGTCGCCGCCTCCACCTTGGTGTAAACGAACACCAGGCTTGAGGGATCAGCCTTGTTGTTGGTCACGGTGACATACTTCACCGCGTCCTCGCCCGTTCTCAAGGCATAGCCGGAGGGCATGCCCACGGGGGAGGCCTGGATCGGGTGCTTGCCTTCACCCAGGGTGAACACGGCGTCCTGCGCGATGCGCACGCCCTGCTCATCCACATAGGAGACAATCACGTTGACGGGCTGGGACACGGGGGACACCAGCATGTACACAAAGTTGATGGTGGTCATGCTCGCCCCGTCGCGGGTCACGGTGACGTCATAGGCGGGCTGGCCGGTCAGCTCATGGCCGGGCAGGAGGTTGGCCGGGGTGGGGCTGATGGTGGTGGTGCCTTCCTGCAGGGTCACTTGCTGGCTTTCCGCCACCTTGTTGCCTTTGTCGTCCACATAATTGACGGTGATTTGTACCGGTTGGACGGGCTCCTCGGTGGGCGCCTCGGTCAGAACGGGCGGGGCCTTGTAAACAAAAACGACTTCAGCGGGATTCGCGCCGCTCTTGTCCACGGTCACGGTCTGCACATCAGGGCCGGCCGGGGTATAGCCTTCCTTCAGGCCTTCGGGCTGGGCGTAAATGTCAAAGGTGCC
>JAAYLK010000092.1 GCA_012521895.1 Clostridiales bacterium | reverse complement strand
TTCCTTTTAGCTCTTTTTTGGCGCGTGCTGAAGAGCGTAAATTGGACTGGAGAATCGGTTGGGATAGCACAAGCAGCTGTTTGAAGGAACGACCATAGCGCGAATCGCTTTTTTCAGCAGGCCCTAGGTATTTAAAAGATACTGAAGCATACGAATAATCTGTCAAAACCATAGCTTGCTATGGTTTTAGTGACAGTATAACCAGCATAAATCGCGGAGAAGTTCCTGCGTGAGCGCAACGTGCCCAAGGCCGCGCCGGTCGTTTCCACGCCCAAGGCGGAAACCAAGGCCACCCAGCCTCACAAAGCAAGCGTTCCTGTCATCTATGTGGAGGACAGGTGCTAAGGATTAAAGGATACGGAAAACCGGGCAGGTTCAAGGGAATCCGCCCGGTTTTTAAATGGATACCAAGACCTTGCTCAGAGAACTTACTTGTTAGAGAACGTGCAAATTATCAGCGAACCGCCGCTTAAGATTCCTTCAATTTCTCCCGGATATCCAAAACATGGTTGGAGACGCCTGTCAAATCGGTGTTCTCGCAGATGTTCAACGTGTACTCCAAGTAATGTTGAAAGAGGGGCTCATCCATTTCTTTCAGGCTGTCCGCCATGTAATGGGCGAACATATCCGTGCCGACATAATGCAGTCTCCGCGAGGGCAGGCCGTCGCTTAAGGCGTCAATATCCCTTTTGCGGTGAAGCTCAAATATTGTCCTGGGGTCGCTGATGGGCTGAAAAGTCTTCTCGTTCAAAAAGCCATTTTCAATCAGCGTGGGATACGCGCCGCGCATGAAGGCGTATTGAATCATGGATGGATCAAACTGACAGTAGGCAACATAGACCAAACCGCCCGGCTTGCAAACGCGATGCGCTTCCGACAGGCAGCGGGTCTTGTCCACAGGGCTGAACAGATGATACATCGGCCCCAGCAAAAGGACCCTGTAAAAGCTGTTGTCTTCATACCGGCTTAAATCCAACGCGTTGCCCTGTATGGCGCGGATATTGTCACCGGCTTTTATGCGCGCGCTCAACACATCCAGATTGGCCAAAACAGGTTCTATCGCGTCCACCTGATAACCCATTTGGGCGTACCGCAAGGCATAGCGGCCGGTCCCCGCTCCGATTTCCAGAATCCGGGCACCGGGAAAGAGATATCTGTCGATATAAGAACAGGTTACGAACCATTCCACTTGCCCTTCCCTGGATTGAAGGCGCTCATCCTCCCTGCGGGATTCATAGAATGCTTCCACGGAATTCTCAATGCTCAAAACCGTTTCCCCCAATCAATGTTTGCTCCAGGGCATTTCCTCATCGTGCAATCCGCAGCCCGGGCAGACGCAACCGGAAACAAAGAGGGTGCCGCAGTTGGGGCATTCCTCCTTGTCGGAACGCCAGGGGCGCTTTTCTTTTTGGTGGGGGATTCATCGGACGAAGACGGCCTGCCCATCAGGATGTCGGCGATTGTTTCCTCTTTCTGATGCTCTATGTCAAAAATCGCATCCAGGATGCTGTGCTCCTCTTTTTTCCTGTCCATGCGGGCCTCCTTTTCCGAATATTCAGCTTTGTCTGTCAATGGATACGGCAGAAAAATAGATGAATCAGGGAAACAGGCAGGTCGCGCAGCCGTGTCAGGATTGCAGGGTTTCTCCCGGCGCCTGAGCCGCCGGCGCGTCTTCCATGCGGCCGAAACGGGCGAAGAGCACCGTGGCGGCCACCAGGAGCAGGCCGTTGATGAGCATGACGGCCGGGGTGCCCCAGCGCTCCGAGGCAAGGCCGCCCAGGTAGCCAAAGGCGACGCGGGGCAGGATTTCGCTGACCAGCGCGTTCACGGAATGGGAAGTTGCCCTTAGGCTTCTGGGCACGGTTTTGTTGATGTAGGTCACGATGCTGTAAAAATAGGCAATGTAACCGATGCTGTGCAGGGCATTGGCGAGCAGGATAAAAGGAATGCTGCGGAAAAATGACATCAGAACCCAGCGAAGCGCGGTGGCCGCGCCGGCCATCAGCAGGGTGCGCTTGGAACCCAGCTTTTTGATGATGGCTTCCATGGAAAACAGAACCGGGATTTCAAGCAGGGAGCCGGTGAACATCAATAAGCCTACCAGGCCGCTGTCCCCACCGATGGAGGTGAGGTAGAGGGGGTAATAAGAATGGAAATAGCCAAAGCCCATCGCGAAGCAGAGGCTGTACGCCAGAATGCCGTAAAACTGCCTCATTTGGGAGAGCTGCTTCCAGGACGCGCGCCACTCATGCTTTTCGGTGTAGCGGCGATGGACCTTGGGCAGGCGCAGGCTGACCAGCCCCGCCAGCAGCATGATGACGGCGCCGGTTACGAAGATGGAATCATAGCGGTTTTGCAGCATATAGCCCACGATGAGCACGGTGGTGATGTAGCCGACCGTGCCGCCGATTCGGACCTTGCCGTAGTCCCACCTGCCGCCTTCCAGCGCCTCCAGCGCCAAATTCTCCGTCAATGAGGGAATGGGGTTGCAGAAGAAGGAGTACAGGGACACCAGCACGATGAGATAAAGATAGGCGGTACTGAAATAAAACAAGAGGCTGACCAGAACCGTCGCGAAATACAGCAGGTTTAATACCCAATTCTTGGTGGAAGCCCTGTCGCTTAACGCGCCCCAGGACAATTGGCCGATGAGCACGGCGAAATAGGAGATGGAAATAACCAGCCCGATCTGCGCCTTGTCATAGCCAATCTGCTCCAGGTAGAGGTTGATGTAGGTGCCAAAGACCGAGAGCCCCGAATACAGGAGGGTGAAGAGCACAAAAAACCGCAGGGGGAATCGTTCCTGATGAGCCGTCAATTTGAATCGTTCCTTTCTGTCCGGGCTCCCGATATACTCCCAACATTATAACCGAAAAACTTGACCTTGGGAGAGGCAAACCCCTTGACACCCCTATTCTCCTTGATGTAGTATCATCATAACAAGTACAAGAAGAATGTCAATCATGCGGCTGCCGCGGCAGCTGAATGATTTGTCGGCGCCAGGTCACAAAGTGGGCGGCACCCGAAAACCGGGGTCCGCCCCAAACCGGCAGGCAAAAGCAAACATGAAAGGCGGATGGCGGCATGCTTTCACAGAAATACGGGCGGGATGACGCGTTTTTCCTTCAGCGGGGGGCGCTGACAACGGCAAAGGAAATCCTCCAGCAACCCGCTTTGTGGCGCAACCTGGCCAAGCTGCTTACCGCGCAGCAAAAAGAAATTGAGGCCTTCATGTCGCGCCTCAAGCCGCTGTCCGGCCTGCGCATCATCCTAACCGGCGCCGGTTCCTCCGCCTTCATCGGGGAGAGCCTTCAGATGATGCTGACGCGCGAGATTGGACTTGCGAGCGAAGCCATCGCGACCACGGACATCGTGTCCGCCCCGGAAGCCGTGTTAATGGACGTGCCCACGCTGCTGGTGAGCTTTTCCCGCTCCGGCGAGAGCCCGGAGAGCATGGAAGCCCTGAAGCTGGCTTCAAAGCACATCGGCAAGCTGTACAACCTGGTCGCGGTCTGCAAAAAGGATTCCTCCCTGGCGGCCCTGGCCGAGCAGTCCAGCGAGACCCTGATTTTGAATATGCCGGAAGGCTCAAGCGACCTGGGCTTCGCGATGACCAGCAGCATCAGCTGCATGATGCTGGGCACCTACCTGACACTGTCCGGCCTGCATGTCGCGGAGTACGCGGCCTATATCAACAACCTGGCGGACAGCGTGGAGCGCGAGTTTTCAAGCCTGGACAAACTGGCCCGGGAAATCGCGCAACACCCCTATGACCGCATCATCTATCTGGGCAGCGGCGGGCTCAAAGGCCTGGCGCACGAGGGAGCCATCAAGTCCCTGGAGCTGACCAACGGCAAGGTCAACGCCTCCCATGAAAGCCCGATGGGCTTCCGCCACGGGCCGAAAACCGTCATCAACAAAAGCACGCTGACCGTCCATTTCATTTCACCGGTGATGAAGACGCAGCTGTACGACCTGGATCTGTTAAGCGAGCTGGTTGAACAAAAGGGCGACAACAGGCAGGCCGCCATCGCGGGAAAAGGCTGTGAACTGCCCGGGAAGGCGGATTATGCCTTCCTTTATGAGCCGGTCGGCGTCAGCAACAAGGAATTGACCGCCTACATCAAGGGGCTGCTCTTCCTGCAGCTGCTCTCGCTTGAAAAATCCATGGAATCGAGGACCCCGACGGACAACCCCAGCACAGGCGGACAGGTCAACCGCGTCGTCCGGGGGGTTGTCATCCATTGAGCAATACGGCAGATATCAAAAAGGGCAGCTTGCTTCTGGGCATGGACGGCGGCGGCAGCAAGACTGCCTGCGCGCTGATGGATTTTAACGGGAACATCCTGGCGCAGACAGAAGGCATCGGCACCAACCACCGCCAGCACGGCGTGAAAAAGGTGCTGGACACCATCAGCCATCTGGCAGGAGATTGTTTAGAAAAGGCAGGCACGGATGAATCCGCCCTGGCCGGCGTATGCATCGGCATGCCAAGCTACGGTGAGCATCCGGAGATGGACAACCAGCTGGCCGAGCACCTGCACCGGGTGTACCCGAAGCTGCTGATTGTCAATGACGTCCATGTCGGCTGGGCCGGCTCTTTGGCGCTGGGCAGCGGCATCAACCTGGTGTCGGGCACCGGCTCCATCGCTTATGGGGTCAACGACAAGGGCTTAGCCGCCAGAAGCGGCGGGTGGTCCGAGTCCATCGGCGATGAGGGCAGCAGCTACTGGATGGCCGTGATGGGCATGCAGTTGTTCACCAAGCAGTCGGACTTCAGGGAGCCCCGCGGCCCGCTGTACCGGATTATCAAGGAAAAATTCAGCCTGGAGGATGACTTTGAGTTCATCCCGCTGATTGAGGAACAATACCTGCCCTTCAGGGACAAGGTGGCCTCCTTTCATTACCTGGTCGCCCAGGCGGCCGGCGAAGGCGACGGCACGGTGATCGCGCTGTACAAAAAGGCCGCCCTTGAGCTGATGAGCCTGGTGCGCTCCGTGTTTGAACAATTGGGCCGGCCGGATGAGAGCCGCCGGGTGTCCTACTCCGGGGGCACCTTCAAGGTGGGCGGGGTGCTGCTGGAGCCGCTGCGGGAACTGATTGAAAAAGAGGGTCTGACGCTGCAGGCGCCCCTCTATTCCCCCACCATCGGCGCCCTGCTGTTGGCGGCAAAGCAGTTTGCAGAAGAACAGCTGGACAGCGTGTTAACAGGGCTAAGAAATCAACAGGCTTAAGGTTTTCCCCATAAAAGTCTGAATATAAAGCGGAGAAGGGAATCGCCTGATAAAACGGCGGGGACGGTTTTGGAAGCGCAGAAGAAGAAAATCATCCTGGATGTGGACACCGGCACGGACGACGCCATCGCCATCGTTTTGGCGGCGCTGGAGGAGCGGTTTGATTTGCTGGGCATCTGCACGGTCAGCGGCAACATTGAGGTGAAGCTGACCACCGAGAACACGCTCCGCGTGCTCACCTTCTGCGGGAAGCAGGAGGAAATCGGGGTGTACAAGGGCAGCGACCTGCCTTTGGTGTCCACCCTGCTTCCCTGGACGGCGCAGGCGCTGGGCATCCGCTCGGAAATTGACCTGAGAACCGGCAAGCGCTGGCCGTTGCCCCGGCGGGAAGGCACGCGGCTTGACAAGTCGGAAGAGCATCCGGAATACCTGCCGCTTCCCCCGTCCAAAACTCGGGAGCGCGAGGAAAGCGCGGTTTACTGGCTCATCAAAACCCTGCTTGCCCAGGAAGAAAACAGCGTGACCTTTATTCAGGTCGGTCCCGCAACCAACCTGGCGCTGGCCTTGCGCGCCGACCCGCGGATCAAAAAGGCCATTAAGGAGATTGTCATCATGGGCGGCGGCGACCGGGTGACCAACACCTCCCCGGCCGCGGAATTCAACACCTGGGCGGACCCGGAAGCCATGGAAATCGTGCTGCAAAGCGGCCGCGACATTCTGATGGTGCCCCTGGACGCGACGCACAGCGCCTATGTGACGCTGTCGGACGCGGAGAAAATCGCGGCAATCGGAACCGCGCCGGCCCTTCTGGTCGCCGGGCTCATTAGGAGCCTCGCTTCCAGCTACATCAACAGCCACGAGGAAATGCGGCAATATCAGGCGGCGCCCATCCATGACGCCCTGGCAGTCTGCGCGGCGCTGCACCCCCAGGTATTGAGCGAGGTGGTTCACTGCAACTGCCATGTGGACATCTCAGGCGGCTGGGCCTACGGACAGACCATCGTCGACAAGCGGAAACTGCTGGACAGCGAAACAAAAAACTGCCGTTTCGCGAGGAAGGCGGATAGGAACTTCTTCCTCAAGTGGGCGATGGAAGTGCTGTCAAAGGACAGGGAGAAAAGGCCGCACAATTAAACCCGGCGCGTGCAACTTATATAATTTGGAGGTTATGCCATGTTCTTTGGAAGAAAACGCTTCAATTTTGTTTTTGTCGGCGCGGGCAGCTCGGTATTCACGATGCGGCTGGTCGGGGACATCCTGGGCGAGGATTTTATTGAAGGCGGCGAAATCCGCCTGGTGGACATCGATGAAAAGGTGTTGGCGCCGGTTGCCAAAGCGGTTTCAAAGCTGGTTGCCCATACGGGAAAAGCCTTTGAGGTCAGCGCGCACACCCATTACGGCACGGCGCTTAAGGAAGCCGACTTTGTGGTTTTCACCTACGCGGTGGGCGGCTACGCCGCCTGGAAGCGCGACATCAAAACCTGCACCCGCTTTGGCGTCAACCAGTCCGTGGGCGACACCATCGGGCCGGGTGCTGTGGTCCGCATCCTGCGCTCCATTCCCTTGGCGGTTGAGATTGCCAAGGCCATGGAGAAGGCCTGCCCCCACGCCTACATCATCAACTACACCAACCCTGAGGGCGCTCAGTGCCTGGCCATCCAGAAGTACACCAACATCAAGTCCTTCGGCCTCTGCCACGGGACGCCCGACACGGCGGCGGAACTGGCGGAGAAGGTCTTTGGGGTTAAACCCGAGAAACTGGCCTACCGCGCGGCGGGGGTCAACCACTTGACCTGGTTTACCGACCTGAACATCGACGGAAAGGACGTCTATCCCCAGCTTGAGGAAAAGCTCCTGTCCAGCGGTTTTGCCAAAAAAGAGCCGGTGTCTTTCCAGCTAATGAAGGTGTTTGGCTTGTACAGCGCGCCCGGTGACCGGCATGTGGAGGAGTTCTTCTCCACCTTCCTGCGGGACAAGGTGATGGACAGGATGAACCTGGCCTGGAAGAACAACGACTTTGTGCAGGTGGATTCCTGGCGGGCCAGGGACGCCGAATTGATGAAGGAAATCCTGGAGAAGGACAGCGGCCACGCGCATTTCCTGGAAGGCAGCGGCGAGACGGCCACCCACTTCATCCGCTCGCTCGCCACAGGCGAAGTCACCAGCGAGATGGTCAATGTCATCAATCAGGGCTACATCAGCAACATCAGGGACGGCATCGTGGTGGAGGTACCCACTTTTGTGGACCGCTTCGGCCTGCATCCCCAGCACATCGGTGAACTGCCGGCCGGCATCGCCGCCAAGTGTGAGAGCTTGGGCCGAGAATACCTGCTGCTGGTGGACGCCGCCCTCACAGGCGACCGCCAAAAGGCGCTGCAGGCCATGTATTTGGACCCGCTCTGCGCGATGTGCGACGACCCGGAAGGCTTGCTGGACGCGCTGATTCAAGAGAACCTGGATTTGCTGCCGGAATACTGGCAAAAGTAAGAACATAAAGGGAAGTGTCCCTTTATAAATAAAAAGGAGGTCCATCCATGAAGAAACTCTTGTCCCTTTTCCTCGTCCTGATGCTGCTGCTCTCCGCGCTGCCGGCCCTGGGCGAAGGCGTGACGACCGTGAAGTTCTGGACCCACATCAACGAAGCGTGGAACGCGTCCTATGAGGGCCTGATCGCGGAGTTTGAAGCGGCCAATCCCGACATCAAAATCGACTACCAACGCTTCCCCTATGACGAGTTTGAAGCCAAAATCCAGACCTCGCTCATGGCCGGTTCCGCTGCCGCGGACGTCTATGAAGTCTGGGGCGGATGGATGCTCGACTTCGCCTCCCAGGGCGTGCTGAGCGAGACCCCGGCCCAGTTCGCGGCCGACCTGGAGAACGACGCCTATCCCCCGGTGCTTGGCGCGCTGAAACATGACGGCAAGTACTACGGCGCCCCGGTTGAGTTCAACATCGAGCATGGCGCGATGATCATGAACAAGAAACTGTGGGAGCAGTCCGGCATGCCCTATCCGACCACCTGGAATGAGCTGATTGAGGACGCGAAGAAAGTGGCCGTGCAGGACGGCGAAGCCATGACCATGCGCGGCTTTGGCTATGCCAACGGCGATACCCTGATCGCGAACTTCCTGGCCCTGATTCTGCAACAGGGCGGACAGTACCTGAAGGAAGACGGCTCCGTTGACTTCAACACCCCCGAAGCCCTCAAGGCCATGTCGATGCTCGTTGGCTACACGGCTGATGACCACATCAACAATTTTGACGCGATTACCAACGGCGATGTCCAGGGTGACCACATCATGGTCGCTTTGGATGAGTCCTACGGCTGCATCCGCGGCCCCTGGGTCATCTCCGACCTGGAGCAGACCTACGGCCTGGTGATGGGCGTTGACTTTGACTACATCGGCCAGCCGCCCTTCTTTGAGGGAGTTGAGCAGAAGTTCGCCGCCGAAACCGGCTGGAGCCTCTGCGTGGCCAAGAACTCCACGGTTCAGGACGCCGCCTGGCGTTTCGTTGAGTTCCTCAACCAGCCCGACGTCCTGGTCCGCCACAACATCGCCTGCGCCCAGGTACCGCCCCGCAAGTCTGTCGCGGCTGACCCCGCCTACCTGGCCGGCGCCCCCTATATGGCCCCGCTGCTGGACAAACTGCAGTATTCCGAGTTTATCGGGCCGTTTAACACCGACATCATCAAGTCCTACATGAACCAGACCTTCATGGCCCTGTGCAGCGGCGACCACAGCGAGGAAGCGGTGAAGGCCGCCCTTGCGAAGATGACCGAAGACCTCGCGCAGAACATGAAAATCTACTGATTCCAACCAACAGGGCCGCGGCTTTGTCCGCGGCCCCTACCCTTGTTTAGCAAAGGAGAAGTACCTTGAAGAGGACGATATTCCCCTACCTGGTTTTAGCGCCATTGATACTGCTGCTGATTGTGTTTTTGGTGCTGCCCATCCTTGGAAGCTTTGTCATCTCTTTGCTTGATTACAATCCTTTGCGGGAAACGGGCAACACCTTCATCTGGTTTGACAATTTCAAACGGCTGCTGGGCAACGAGCTGTTTGGCATTTCATTCAAGAACACATTGACCTATGTGTTCATCATGGTGTCCATCAACCTGGTTGTCACCCTGCTCATCGCGCAGCTGCTGACCACGCTGTCCTCCAACAAATGGCGCAGCCTGTTCCGCGTGCTGCTGTTCATGCCCTGCGTGGCGCCGCTGGCCGCTGTCTCCGTCATCTGGCAAAAGGGCATCCTGCCGACCAAGGGCGGGCTTTTAAACATCTTCCTGTCCAATTTCGGCGTCGCGCCCATCAACTGGCTGGGCAACGCATCCGTGCTGATGCCCTCCCTGCTGATAGTCAGCCTCTGGGCGGACATCGGCTACAACATCATCCTGTTTATTTCAGGCTTGCAGGGCATCCCGCAGGATTACATGGACGCGGCGAAAATTGACGGCGCCGGACCCATCAGGCGCTTCTGGCAGGTGACCTTCCCGCTGTTGGGGCGCACCTTCAGCTATGTGACTGCCATGACGCTGATTTCCCAGTTCCAGGCCTTCGCGCAGTTTTCCATCCTGGCCCCCGGAGGCGGCATCGCCCGCGCCGGCTATGTGCTGAGCACCTATATCTATGACATGGGCTTTGGCAACAAGGACATGGGCTTCGCCTCGGCAATCTCGCTGACGCTTTTCCTGGTCATCCTTGTGGTGACGCTCATCCAGCAGCGGGTGAACCGCGTGGATTGGGGGTACTGAGTATGCGCAAATGGACAAGAAAAACCACCGTCGACCTGGTTCTCATCGTGTTCTTCTCGGTGTTTTGCCTGGTCTTCATGATGCCCTATGTGAGGATGATTCTGGATTCCTTCAAGACCAGGGTTGAGGTGATGAAGGCGAATACCTTCTTCCCCAGCAAATTCATCCTGGACAACTACCAATCCGTTTTTGAAAAAACGCCCATCTGGAACTGGTTCCTAAACAGCCTTTGTACCTCGACCCTGGTTACGGTTGTCATGCTGTTCACCAGCTCCATCGCGGGCTTTGTGTTCGCCAAGTACAGTTTCAAGGGCAAGCAGGTCATCTTCTGGTTCATCATGGCCACCATGATGGTGCCGGCCCAGACCACCATGATTCCCTCCTTCTTGATTATCCAGAGGCTGGGACTGTATGACAACCTCTTTGCTCTGGTGGTGCCCAGCCTGGTAGGCGGGTTTGGCATCTTCCTGTGCAGGCAGTTCATCGAGGACATCCCCGACAGCATGGTGGAGGCCGCCAGCATCGACGGCGCGGGCCATATGCGCATCTATTTCCAGGTGATTCTGCCCCTTATCAAGCCCGCCTTGAGCGCGCTGGCCATCTTTACCTTTCTGGGCAAGTGGAACGACTACTTGAATCCCCTGCTCTACTTGAGCGACACCAGGAGGATGACGATGCCCCTGGCGCTCAGCTTCTTTACCAGCCAGCGCCAGTCCGACATCGGCGCGGTTATGGCCGCGGCCACCCTGGTCATGCTGCCGGTGACCGCCGTCTTCCTCGCTTTCCAGAAACAGTTTGTTAGAGGCATTTCCATTACAGGCATGAAGTAAACCAAGAAGAAAAAAGGAGAAAGAAATGAAATTCGCATTCATCGGAGCCGGCAGTTTTGGGTTTACCAGGAATCTGGTGCGGGACATCCTGAGCTACAAGGCGTTTCAGGACGCCACCATCGCGCTCATGGACGTGGACAAGGAGCGCCTGAGTTTTATCACCAAGGCCGTTGAGAAAATCATCAAGAAGGGCAATTACGGCGCCAAGGTGCTGTCCACCACCGACCGCAAGGAAGCCCTCATGAACGCGGACGGCGTCATCTGCACCATCCTGGAAGGCGGGGTGGAGGTCTGGAAACATGACATCCTGATTCCCAAGAAGTACGGCATTGACACCAATGTCGGCGACACCCGCGGCCCCTCGGGCATCTTCCGCTTCCTGCGCACCGTCAACCCCATCCTGGACATCGCGGATGATATCACCCGCTATTGTCCCAACGCCGTCTTCCTCAACTACACCAACCCCATGGCCATGCTGGTCCGCGCCGTCCAGGGCAAGTACCCCGAGATGACCATGACCGGCCTTTGCCACAGCGTGCAGGGCACAGCGGCCATGCTGGCCGGGTGGATCGGCGCGCCGATGGATGAAATCACCTACACCTGCGCGGGCATCAACCACCAGGCCTTCTACACGAAGTTCCTCTGGAAGGGCAAGGACGCCTATCCCCTGATTCAAAAGGCGGTGACGGAGCGCAAGGAGGTTTACAACCAGGAGATTGTCCGCAATGAGATGTACCTGGCGCTGGGCTATTATCCCACCGAGTCCTCCGGGCACAACAGCGAATATAACGCCTGGTTCCGCAAGCGCCCCGACCTGATTGAGAAATACTGCACCCACGGCACCGGCTGGAACCCGGGCGTGTATGCCTATATCCTGGATGAGTACACGCGCAAGGAACACTCCTGGAGGGATGAAATCACGGCGTGGCTGGACAAGGAAGTGGAACTGGAGCGCGGGGAGGAATACGCGGCCTATATCTTCAACGCCATCCTGGGCGACGGGGAGATGTTCAAGTTTAACGGCAATGTCCGCAACTTCCACTATGTGGACAACCTGCCCTACGGCGCGGGCGTTGAAGTGCCGGTGCTGGCGAGCAAGCACGGCCTTGAGCCCATGGCGGTCGGCGCGCTGCCGCCGCAACTGGCCCTGCTGTCCGGCACCTCCTCCCAGATTGAGGAAATGGTGGTTGAGGGCAGCCGCGTAGGCGACAAGAACATGATTTACCAGGCCATCTGCTTTGACCCGCTGACCAGCGCGGTGTTGAGCCTGGCCGAAATCCGCCAGATGGTGGATGAGATGTTTGAGCAGAACAAGAAGTACCTGAGGCAGTTTCAATGAGCAAACGCTTAAAGGGGCTTGTAAAGCGGCACAAGCGCGGTGAGCATGTCGGCGTTTATTCCGTTTGCAGCGCCAATGAGCAGGTCATCCGCGCCTCGCTAAAATACGCCAAAGAGAAAGGCACCTTCGCCTTGATTGAGAGCACCGCCAACCAGGTCAACCAGTTTGGCGGTTACACCGGGATGCGGCCCCACGACTTCGCGGGCTATGTCCATGCCCTGGCAAGGGAGTGCGGGCTTGAGAAAGAGCAGGTGCTGCTTGGCGGCGACCACCTGGGCCCCCTTGCCTGGGTGAAGGAAGAAAACGAAACCGCCATGCGCTACGCGAGCGACCTGATTCGCGACTACATCACGGCCGGCTATCAGAAAATCCACATCGATACCTCCATGCGCCTGGCTGAGGACGATAAAAACGCGCCGCTTGAAACGGACACCATCGCGCGGCGCGCCGCCCTCCTCTTTGAGACAGCCGCAAAGACCCTGTCAGAACAGGACGTCAAGGAGGAGGACTGGCCCTGCTTTGTCATCGGCAGCGAGGTGCCTGTCCCCGGCGGGGCCCAGGAAGAGGAACTGCACGTCCAGGTGACCAAGCCCCTGGACCTGGCGGATACCATCAAAAGCTTTGAGCGGGCGCTCAAGGAAAAGCAGCTGGACGGCTTCTGGCCGCACATCATCGCCGTGGTCGTCCAGCCCGGGGTGGAGTTCAGCGACACCAGCGTGCGCCCCTATGACAAGGATGAGGCGGCGCCGCTGACAAATGCCCTGAAGCAATACCCGGGGCTGGTGTTTGAGGGGCATTCCACCGACTACCAACCCAAGGGCTGCCTGTGGGACATGGTGGAGGATGGCATCTGTGTATTGAAGGTGGGCCCCGCGCTGACCTTCGCGTACCGGGAAGCCCTTTTCGCGCTGGACAGCATTGAAATGGAACTGGCCCATATGCATGGCAGGCAGCCGGTCGCGCTGCGACAGACGCTTGAAAAAACCATGTGGGAGGACCCGAAGTACTGGAAGGCCTACTACCACGGCAGCAAGGAGGAGCAGGCCTTCAAACTGGTGTTCAGCCTGTCAGACCGGCTGCGGTACTACCTCCCCTATCCGGTTGTAAACGAAACCATCAACAGGCTGATGGACAGCCTGAGAAACAGCGACATCCCCTTCAGCCTGCTGTCCCAGTACCTGCCCATCCAGGCGGCCAAGGTGCGGGACGGGTTGATGACAGACAAGCCGGACGCCTTGGCGCAGGACTACATCAGCGAGTGGCTGGCGGTCTACCAGCACGCCATCAGCGAGTAAAAAACTACAAAGCCGGGCGGCTTTGATCTGATTTGTGTTATACTAAGCGGAAATTCCGAAAACGAGGAGAAAGGGTTGGTGAATTGAGCATACAGCATTTAAGCCCGCTTTCATTGTATTTTCAATTGAAAGAAAGCATCATCGCGAACATCCTCAACAACACCTGGCCGCCGGACACCATGATTCCGTCTGAGAATGAGCTGTGCAAGATGTACGGCGTCAGCCGGGTCACGGTCAGAAAGGCACTGGATGAGCTGGTTCAGGACGACTACATCTTCCGCCTGCAGGGAAAGGGCACCTTTGTCAAAAGAAAAGCCCTGGACCAGAAGCTGTCCAAGTTTTACTCCTTTTCCGAGGAGCTGAAAAAGCACAACATGAACGAGGAGGCGCAGGTCATCTCCTTTGAGATTCTGACCGCGGAAGAGCGCATCCAGGAGCAGCTGAACCTGAAAAATGACAAGCGGGTCATCAGGGTCAAGCGCGTGCGCTCCGTGATGGACCGCCCCTACGGCCTTGAGAGTTCCTTCATCCCCTACAGCCTGATTCCGGGCCTGACGCGGGAAAAAGTAAGCAGCGACGGCCTGTACAACTCCCTGCGCGAGGCCGGGCTCTACCCGGTCCGCGCGAGGGAGACCTTCAAGGCGGTCACCCTGCACAACCCGATCGCGAAGCTCCTGAAGGCCAAGACCGGCGACGCCGCCATTTACTTAACCCGCAACGCCTACCTGCACCACAATGTGCCCATTGAGTTCTGCGAGTCCATCATCCTGGGCAGCGTGTTCTCCTACACCATCGAGCTGTCCTAAGTTTAAGTCCGATAATCCTGTCAACCTGAATGAATCCGGAGGAAAAAGAATTGCCGCTTGTTAGTTCGCGCGAAATGCTGAAAAAAGCCAGGGAAGGCCGCTACGCCGTTGCCGCCTTCAACGTGGAGAACATGGAGATGGTGCAGGCTGTCCTTGAGGCGGCAAAGTCGCTTTCCTCCCCCGTCATTTTGGCCACCTCCGCCGCCACGCTCAAATACGCCCCGCCAACGCTGTTCTCGGCCATGGTCAAGGCCGCGGCGGACGAAGCGGGCATCCCGGTCGCGCTGCATCTGGACCACGGAACCAGCCCCGAGCTGTGCCAAAGCTGCCTTGAGGCCGGGTACAGCTCCATCATGATTGACGCCTCCCAATTGCCCTATGCGGACAATGTAAGGGTGAGCAGTCAGGTGGTCTACCTGTGCAAGCCCTATTCCGTGCCGGTTGAGGCGGAGCTGGGGCACGTTGGCGGCAAGGAAGACGACATCGCGACCGATGGCGACCTGGGAACCGGCCCCACTCAGGCGGCAGACTTTGTCAGGCAAACCGGCGTTGACTCCCTGGCGGTCGCCATCGGGACAGCGCACGGCTTTTACAAAGGAGTGCCGGTGCTGGACATCAAGCGGCTGGCGGAAATTTTCAAAACGGTTTCGGTGCCCCTGGTCCTGCACGGCGCCTCCGGCCTGTCCGATGAGGCGGTTAGGTCCTGTGTTAAGGGGGGCATCTGCAAAATCAATTACGCGACCGAGCTGCGCGCGGCCTACACGCAGGCGGCAAGGGACATCCTAAACGCCAATCCCGACGCGATTGACCCCAAGCTGTTTGGCCGCGAAGCCAAAAAGCGGGTCGGCGAAATCGCGTACAACAAGATGAAGGTGCTGGGATGCGAAGGGAAAGCCTAATCCGGCATCTCATCTTTGACATGGACGGAACCCTGGCGGACACAGCCAAGGCCTCCGTCCTGGCCTGTGAGCGCGAAAGGGCGGCTTTTTCCTTACCCAAACTGGAGCCGGAGCAGGTAAAACGGGCGATAGGCATCGCTAATCCCTATTTTTATGAGGCGCTCTACCCGGATTACCCGGTCCCCCTTGTCCATGCCTACGGGGAAAAGGTGGAAATCACGGAGGAGGCACTGGTGCACGAATTGGGAGAGGCGCTGCTCTTCCCTGGCGTGCTGAAAATGCTTCAGCGCTTAAAGGAAATGGGCGTCCCGTTGTACATCGCGAGCACGGGCAGCAAGGAGCATGTGGACGCGGTGCTGGGCGCGACCGGGATTACGCATTTCTTCACAGAAATCAGGTGCAGTGAGCCGGAAAAGACAGCCATGGTCGGCCGGCTCCTGGCCGGGCGGGACAGCCGGGACTGGGCGATGGTCGGCGACCGGAGCAAGGACTGGCAGGCTGCCAAGAACAACGGCGTTTTGAGCGTCGGCGCGGCCTTTGGCTATTGCGATGAGCTGGAGCGGGATGGCTTTGACCTCATCGCGGAAACACCGGATGATGTCGTAAACCTGGTTTCGCGATCATAAAGCCGTACATACCCGCCATTGTTCAAACAGTTTACGTATTTTGGATAGCCTATTTTTTAGCTTGTACCCGTAAAAACTTCATGATGATCATCTGCCCAAAGGATGAGACCGCGGGCAAGTGAAACCAGGAACAGGGCTTTGATAGAGCCCTGTTTTTCAGCTTGCGGAAAGGCGGTTTTTTGAAACGGTCAAGGATTGGTTATAATTCAACATCACCGAAAGGAGATGTTGGCATGCAGAATGATGTTCATAGAACAGCGTTGAAAAAGCGGCTGCTCCCCTTGTGGCTGCTGGGCGCCTATCTTGTCCTCGCCATCCCGACCTGGATTCTTGAGCAAGTTTCCCTGAGGTATCCAAGATAGAGTACACTGAAGTTCGCAACTTTGCCCAGGGTGAGGAGGAATGGGCAAGCCACCGGGACTCCGCTACAATGGATGTTGCATAGACATTCACAAGGAGGAGAACCCCAATGGCTCAAAGC
>JAAYLK010000091.1 GCA_012521895.1 Clostridiales bacterium | reverse complement strand
ACAATACCACCCGCATCCAAAAGAACCTTGATTATCTCTCGCCAATTGAATGGCTCAACCGTTACCACAATTCGACCCTCAAAATCTCTGCTTAACAAACTGTCCGAAAAAGTGTTGACGAGCCGATGTTATCCTTCAGCCAGGCGAGGTCCTCCCTTAAGCACTTGTCATGCTCGTCATAAAAGCCCTCGCGCTCCACGATCCAGAAGGCGTCAAAGTCCTGCTCATCCAGGGCTTTTTTGATTTCCTTCCAGTCCAGGTTGGATTCCTTCGCGCCCAGTTTGCACTGGTTGCTCATCCTGCTCGCGTTTGCCTTCATGTTGGCGTTGAACTGCTCCAGCATCTTCTGACGCTCCTCAAGCGGCAGGGTCTTGGCCTTGGCGAAGGCCGCCTGGTGGGCGGGCTTCTCGTCATAGCGGGAGGCAGGCTTGCCGCCCGGGCCGTTCACCTTGTCATTTTCCTTGACATGGATGGACAGGATGCGGTTTTTATACTTGCGGATGAAATAGGGCGGGTACATGCCGCCGTTCATGGCCCAGCCGCAGTCCAGCTGAAGATAAAAGTCGCTGCCGTTCTCGACCAGGTGCTCCAGAAGCGCCTTGCCCTCATCCACATAAAACTCCTGGCTGTGGTTGTGGTAGCCCACCTTGACGCCATAGGGCGCGGCCATCCTAGCCATTTCGTCCAGCTGACGCGCCACCTCAACCGCCTCCTTGCGGCTGTTGAAGGGCGTCCCGGCCCAGATGACGGCCTTGCCGCCGATTTCGGAAAGCTTTTTGACGATTTCCTCGCTCGGCTCCGCGTGCACGGAGGTAACGGTCAGGCCGGTCTCAGCCAGCCATTTCTTGATGTCCTCCGCGCTCTCCGCAAGGTCAACGGGCAGCAGCTCCACGCTGTCAAAACCCAGCTCACGCGCTTTCCGGAACTTCTCCGGCAGGGTGGGACCCAGGCCCAGGTAGCTGGCGATGCCGCCGAAGGAATAAGTGCCGATGCCGATGTTCATGTTGTCCGCTACTTATCTGTATTTATAATTTTCAATGAGAAGGTTCTTCCGCCTTTTCCCCCGCCCGGTGGTACTTGTCCACGCTGAAGGTTTGCAGCAGGAAAACGGCCGCCGCGCTTAAAAGGGACATGATGATTATTTGCTTTGTAAAGCCCTGGGAGATGAAGATGGCGGCCAGGCTGGCGCCAAGGGAGCCTCCCAGTTGGATGGCGGAGCCGTTGAGGCTGAGCAGGAAGCGGGAGCGGTTCCCGGTTTCCTGAGAAACGCCGGAGTTCAACTGCAAGCCCATGAACCAGGAGGACATCACCCACAGGAAGATGAGCGCGACCGTCGCCCAGAGCACCTTTTGCATGAAAAGCATCAGGAGCACGACGAGCATCTGGGCAAAGGCGCCAACGCGCATGGAGCGCGCGTAGCCGATGCGGTCGGACACCCGGCCGCCCAGGTAGTTGCCCGTAAAGCTGCCGATGCCAAAGAGCATCAAAAAGACGCTGATGCCGCTTTCAGCACCCGGGAATAGCGCGAGCAGGTAGGCGGTGACGTAATTGTATGCCCCGTGATAGCCCATGAACATGACGAAGGTAAACAGCAGGATGAGGTAGACCCGCGGGTTGTTCAGCAGGCTGAGCTCGGCTTTCAGGTTCAGCGGCGGCTGGCTCTGGTTGTCCTCGCTTAAGCGCAAATGAAAGTAGACCAGGCAGAGCGCCATGATGGCCGTCAGCCCCCAGAAGATGAAGCGCCAGTCAAGGGTTTGGGTCAGGATGCGGGTCAAGGGAATGCCGACAACCAGGGCCAGGGAGTTGCCAGCGATGAGCAAAGCCAGCGAGCGGCCCAGGCGCTCCCTTTGCGCCAGGGCGATGACCGTGGTGGTCGCCATCACGCCATAGCTGTTGATAGTTACCCCGGACAAAAGCCTGAGAACCAGGAGGAGGGGAAAGCTGCCCGCGAAGACCAGGAGGATGTTGAGCAGGATGGACAGCAGCAGGGCGATTTTGAGCATTTTAACCCGGTTGACCTTGCGGAAGACAATCAGCGTGAGGGGCACGCCGATGGCCGCGCCGTAGGAATGCATGGTGCTCAGGAGCCCCGCCGAGGCGATGCTGACGTTCAGGGACTCGGCCATCTTGTCCAGGATGCCGGAGAAAAGAAAGCCGGTCATGGACAGGACGAAATTCATCAGGGTACAAACGAGGATGATCTGTTTGCCTTTTCTCATGCTGTCTCCGCTTCTGTGGCAGTGGGTGCTCCTGATCGGTGCCGGTCGGAATAAAGAATGATGACGGGTTTCGCGCTTTTGGTCCGGGTATCCGGGTTTGCGGCGCTTGGTGGTCTCCTTGTACCGGGACGCCGGAATGAAGGCGCCGCAGCACAACGAAGATGGCCTGTGTTTTCTCCTTATAGTTTGTTTCTGCAAATCCCCTTACGGAAAAATTCGGTTTTTTACAGCCTTGTGTCCCACTTCCCGCAGAAGGCGTCGACAGGGCTGGTGCCGGTGAAGGGCGCGCGGCCCAGCAGCCGGTCTATGAGGGCGGTGATGTTGTCCGGCAGAGCGCAGTAGGTGTTGATCATGACCGGCACCCGGGGCACGTCCACCAGGTGGTAGGGGTTGGCAAGGGAAATGAAGACGGTGGGCACAACGGCGGAATAATTGGGGCAGTTCGCGCCCATGGGCTGGGCCCACTCTATGCGCACGGTGGTCTGGTTGGACTTGGTGAGGAGGTTGGACACATACAAAAGCAGGTCGTATTTCTCGGTGATGTCGGTGGTTTTGGTGGAACGGCCTTCCATGCCCTGGGGCGGGGTGAAGATGGTGACCTTAAAGCCTTCCTTCTCAAGCCGCTCCTTGAAGATGGCGCCGATGTCCTCTTCGCCCCCCCCGCCGTAAAAGCTTTCGCCGGTCACGATGGGGTAGAGCAGCACCCGCTTGTGAGTTTTGGGGGAGAGGGGCAGGATGCCGCCCTTGCCCTTCACCAGGGTGACGGACTGCTCCGCGCATTTGCGGGCCAGTTCCCGATGCTCCTTGCAGCCCACGACGGCGTCGGCCATTTCCTTGGTCGGCTTGTTCTCCTTTTTGTGCAGCTTTAAGGCGGCCTTCAGCGCCAGGACGCGGGTCACGGCCTCCTCCAGGCGCTGGGGCGTGATGACGCCTTCCTCATAACCCTTTTGCATAAAGGCGATGTCCTCCTCCATGTTCTTGGTGAACAGGAAGATGTCGCAGCCTGCCGCGACGCAGGCGGGAACCGCCTTCTCACGGCCCATGGGGATGCAGAAGCCCGCCATGGTGGAGGCGTCGGACACAATCAGGCCGTTGAAGCCCAGTTTGTCCCGAAGCAGGTCGTTGAGCAGTTCGGGCGCCAGGGTGGCGGGCATGATGTCCTCATCCTTGATGCCCGGGCGCAGTTTGCGGGAGTAAGCGGGCTGCATGATGTGCCCGGCCATGACGGTCAGTGCGCCGGCTTTGATGCAGGCCTTGTACGCCTCACCGAAGGTATTGTCCCAGTCCTCGCAGGACAGGTCGTTGATGGAGGTGACCAGGTGCTGGTCCCGCTCATCGCAGCCGTCGCCGGGGAAGTGCTTGATGGAGGCGGCCACGCCCTCCTTCTGGATGGCTTTTACGTAGGCGACGCCCATCTCACGCACCCGTTTGGGGTCTGAGCCAAAGGTGCGCACGTTGGTGATGGGGTTGCGCCAGTTGTAGTCGATGTCGATGATGGGGGCGAAGGACCAGTTGCCGCCGACCGCCGCGGCTTCCCGCCCGGCCACTTTGCCCAGCGCTTCCGCGAAGAAGACGTCGTCCGTCGCGGCCACCTGCAGCGGCGCGCCAATCTGGGTGCCGTCATTGGCCAGGCCGTTGCCGCCTCGCTCCAGGTTGGCGGGCAAAAGCATCGGAATTTGGGCGTTCTCCTGCAGGATGTTGGCAATTTTAACAGCCTCATCCTTGGGGAAGGGGCGGAACATCGCGCCGGCGGGCTTGACCTCCTTGGCCAGGCGAAGGAGATGCGCCTCGTCCGAGTCAAAGACAATCATGCAGAAAAGCTGGCGCAGTTTTTCATCCTGCGTCATCTTTGAGAGGGTTTCCTCCACCCAGGCGATGTCTTCCTGTGTCAAATAGAAGGGATTACCTTTTAAATCAATCATGTTCGCACCTGCCGATTCTTATATTTTTTTATGATTCTACATACTTATCATACCATACCTTCCTGATTTGAACAGTGTGGATTTACTCATTTTCACGCCTTTATTATCTGGAATTGTCCGGAACCCCTTCAAAAACAGACCCCGGGAAGGTGTCGGTTTAGCCATAAACCTGCTAAACCACTTGATTGAGACCGCAATTCACATTCAATACATAGAACAGACAGATGCAGCAATTGAACGATCGCAACGAATTTGTTAATTTTCCGGAAGGCCTGCCAATCCGCGCCGATGTCCATTTGTTGCGCTCTTTTCCCCTGCACCGGCACAAGGAGCCGGAGGTGCTCCTGGACATCAGGGGGTCCTTTTTTGCGGAGTTCAAGGGCAGCCGGGTGCCTGAATTGCGCCGCTACGCGTAAAACGCCGCCAAAGCGGCCATGAGGCAATGATGAGAATAGCGGAGGAGCCGGCTGTCCGGCTCCTCTGCCCATTTGTTTCCATCCCTTCAGAAAACGGACGCTTCAGCGCGTCCGTTTTTTCCCTGTTTCCGGGCATTCCGGCTTACGAAAAACTGTTGATTTGGGATGGAAAAATTTCTTCCAAAAAAACACAATTTTGACACAATTGCCTTTTAGAATGTGGCCGTGCTCAAAGAGCCGAAAGAAAGGATTGTATCAAACCCTATGAAACGACTGCTTGTTCTGTCAATGCTCCTGGTCATGTTGCTGCCCATAATGGCTTTTGCTTCAGAGGGTTATGGAGCGGGCGCGGGCAAAGAGGGGGAAACCTACGATGTGGAGCAGATTCTGATTTATGCCCTGCAGGATGAGTACCTGGCGCGCGCGGAATACACGGCGATTACGGAGAATTTCAAGGTAGGCCGCCCCTTCGCCAACATCATGCGCGCTGAAGGCGTCCACATTGACCTGCTGCTGCCCCTCTTTGCGGCGTACGGCGTTCCGGTTCCCGCGGACACCGCGGCAAGCCTGGTGACGCTGCCGGATTCCCTGGAAAGCGCGTACCAACTGGGCGTCAAGGCGGAAGAAGCCAACATCATGATGTATGATACCTTCCTCAAGCAGAAAAACCTTCCCTTGGATGTTGCGCACGTACTTGAGACGCTCAAATGGTCATCCGGCAACCACCTCAATGCCTTCTCCCAAGGCTTGGGAAGGAATACGACGGGCCGCGCGGGCGGCGGCGGCTGCGGCTGCTGGGACGGCTCCCTTGATTCCGAAGAAAATGACCCGAACAATAACTGGAGTTCGTCCAGCTCCTCCACCTTTGAGTAATTTTCAATCACGTTTCAAGCACACTCAGGCATGATTGCCTGAACCGGATAATAAGCACAACGCCTTAAACTGATATGCACCCCCGGAGTCGGTTAAAAACCGGCAATGGGGGTGCATATTTTACTGGAATCCCGCACAGCGGGCTCAAAATCTGTAGACTTCTTTGTTCAGGCTCAGATGTATATGCGCCTCAGCCCTTTTTCTCACAGCCCCCGGTGCCCGCGTTTCTGCTCCGGTTGTGCTCGTTAAGGAGGGAAAAGGGGTAGTGGGTGCTCGTGCCGTCCACATACACCCTCTCCTCGTCCCCGACAATCAGGTTGACGGAGTAAAACGCGTTGCCCTTGGTGTCTGTGAAGGGCTTGACCGTCGGGACCCAGCTGACATTGATTCTGTGGTAGACCCGGTTTTTTTCGCACAGCGCGTCAACTTCCGCGGGGGAGAGGTTCTCAATCCCGATGCTTGAGATGAAAACGCTCAGCATGCTCAGGTAGTCCATCGCCCAGAACTCCGAGAAATACGGCCGCCCGCCCTCCATCAGCCCGCAGTTCCAGCCGATGTTCACCACCATGTTACCGGGATCCCGCTTTTCAAAAATCCACTCCGCGTGGTCCACCATCGGCAGGTAGTTCCCGATGTTTTTCTGATACTCCTTCAGGAATTCCAATCCGTCCATTCAGCCTTCCTCCTTTGTCTTGGTGGCTCAAGCATAATCGAGAATCCCGCCTCCCTGGTCGCTTTACAAGCGACATTTTCCGCCGCTTCACATTTTAGCTTGCCTTTCTTGGATGTTGTAGATTTGCCCGTTTCTCATCAGACATTAAGGAATCAGGATAAACAGAAAGCCTTTGGATGAATGCGTGCAATGCTCCTTATCGGCCTTCAGACAGCGCGTCCTTGGAATGATTTTGACATCAATTCTCATGCGTTCACCGGGGCAGGCCATCTGTAGATAAGGGGTGCTCCTGCGCGGCGCAACGCCACACTTAATTCGCCGTTTGTTGACAAACGCGGGAGCGTCCTATATAATAAACGCAATACATAGCATGACAGGTTCAATCCCTTGGCGGGCAATTTCCGCCATAGCCTCGTATCGCGCGCTCACCGGCGGCAATCAACTTTCACCTCAGTGGCTCCGCACCTTATCTCTGTATCCATGCCGCGCAGCGGCTAATATAATAAGGAGGAAACCACCACATGAAGAGAACCTTCGGACTCCTTCTGGCATTGATGATGATTGCCGTCATGATGCCGGGCCTGGCGGAGGAAGTCGTCATCCCCCGCCATGAGACGCTGACGTACAACGGCCAATCCTGGGGCTCCGCGTCCAGCTACAACCCGCTGGAAGCGGGCGGAAACCAGGGCTTTGGCACCATTGTGGCCAACAACCCGCGCCTGTTCGTGTATGAGACACTCTACATGTACAACATGATTACAGGCGAAAACGAGCCGCTCGTTGCCGAAAGCGCGCCCGTTCTTCAGGATGGCACGCTGACTGTCAAACTCAAGCAGAACGTCAAATTCAATGACGGCGTCGGGCTGACCGCCAAAGACGTCAAGTTCAGCTTTGACGTGCACAACCCCGCCCTGTTCAAGGACATCGTCACTCCCTATGCCGACATCGCCGTTTACATTGCCTCCGTGGACATTGTGGACGACTACACGGTGAACTTTGTCTGCAACAAGGACAATTTCAACCCCCTGATGGTGGAAACCCTGATGGGCATGACCCCCATGCTGCCTGAGCACATCTGGCAGCCGCGCTGGGAAGAGCACGGCCCGGCGATGACCAAGCTGTTCAACGAGGACACCGTGGGCACGGGCGCCTACAAGCTCTACCTCAATGACGATGCTCGCCAGGTGCTCATCCGCGTGGACGAATACTGGGGACAAGCGGAGAACATGTTCGGCAAGCTCGCCGCCCCCAAGTATATTATGCACGAGCTGTACCAGAACAACGACGCCGGCAACATCGCCTTTGGCGAAGGCCGGGTGGACATCGCCCAGCAGTTCATGCCCTCCGTATGGGAATATCAGGAGCGCATGAAGGACGAAAACGGCCAGCCTTTGGTCAAGACCTATTTCTCCGAAAAGCCCTATCATCTGGGCTGGAGCATGCCGTCCATGCGCATCAACCACAACAAGCCCGGCCTGGACGACTATGTGGTGCGCAAGGCCCTGGCGTTGTCGCTGGATTATGAAGCCATCGGCACCAACGCCATGAGCGGCTACACCAATGACATGATTCTCTGCTACATGAACGCCTACATCTTCGGCGACTACATTGACTGGGACGACGAGGAGCTGGCGGCGCTCATGTGGGACACCACGGCGCTGGACGCCAATATCGCGGAAGCCAACCGTCTGCTGGATGAAGCCGGCTACAAGGACATTGACAATGACGGCATCCGTGAGCTCAAGGACGGCAGCAAGTACGAGTGGAAGGCCATGTGCCCCGCCGGCTGGTCCGACTGGAACATGACGCTGGACAACCTGGCTGAAGGCGCCAAAAAGATTGGCTTGAACGTGGTGACCTACTTCCCCGAGACCGCGACCTACACAAGCGAAATTGCCCACGGCAATTTTGACATCGCCATGCAGTCTCCCACGCCGTCCCCCTCCATGTCCATGCCCTGGCGCGCCGCGTTCAACATGCTGTATTCCAAGGGCGTAGCCCCCATCGGCGAGTTCACCAACCGCAACCAGAGCCGCTTCAAGAACGACCGCATCGACGAGCTGGTGGAACTGACCATGCTGGAGACCGATCCTGAGGTGCTCAAGGAGTACTACTCCGAGATCAACAAGATCTGGCTCAGCGAGCTGCCCACCGTGCCGTTCATGTATCGGCCCTACGTGTTCCAGACCACTTACACCTACTACTGGACCGGCTTTGCCTCCGGCGACGGCGAGTCCAAGATCATGCCCGGCATCTGCTACGACAGCGCGGGCCTGCGCGAACTGTACCTGCTGGAGCCCACCGGGCGCCAGTAACATTCCCGACTGATTGGCGGGCAGGCGGACACCTTCCGCCTGCCCGCCGGCTATAATATCCCGCAGTGCAAGGGGGCGGCGCCCCCTTTGAAATAGCCGTTGCGGCCGGTCAATCCTGACAACAGGAGGAAATCCCAAGTTGAAAGCAAATTTCGCGCTGGCTGCGCCGGGGGCACAGGGTAAAAAAGCCGCCGCGTACATCTTAACGGCGCTTCTGGTGGGCGTACTGATTGTCATCGCCTTGTCCGGCCATGCCAGCCTGGGCTGGCGCCTGGCCCTGGCCATCCTGGTGGCGGCGGTGGTGGCGAGCTATGCCATGCCAACCTTCGGCAAGTACCTGCGCAAGCGTATCTACTGGTACACGGGCACCTTCTTTGTTGCCCTGGCGCTCAATTTCCTGCTGCCCAGGCTGATTCCCGGCAACCCGGTGGACATTATTCTGCAGGATGTGCTGGCCGGCATCACCGACTCCTCGGCGGCGACGGCGCTTAAAAACCAGTACATCGCGCAGTTGGGTCTGGACAAAAGCATATTGGAACAGTTTTTCCGCTATACGGGCAACCTGTTCAAGGGCGAACTGGGCATGTCGCTGTACTTAGCCCAGCCGGTGGCTAAAATACTGGCCAGCAAGATTCCCTGGTCGGTCGCCATCATGCTTCCGTCCATACTGGTCGGTTGGCTGGCGGGCAACCTCCTGGGCGCTTACGCCGCGTACAAAAAGGGCATCTACGAAAAGGTGATTTTCCCGGTATCGCTCTTCCTGTCGTCCATCCCCTCCTTTATTTTTTCCATGCTGATGCTGCTGTGGCTGGGCGTCTCCTGGGGCTGGTTCCCCGTATTGGGCGGCTTTGACGCGCAAATCATCAGCAAGCAAAGCGGCGTATACTATATGTCCCTGCTGTCGCACTGGGCGCTGCCCTTCATCAGCCAGACGCTGATTGTCATTGGCGGGCAGGCCATCGGCATGCGCTCCATGGCGCTGTATGAGCTGAATGTGGACTATGTGCTGTTCGCCAAGCTGCAGGGCATCCGCGACCGCAAGGTCACGCGCTATGTGTTCCGCAATGCCATGCTGCCGCAGGTGTCGGGGCTGGCGCTGTCCCTGGGGGGCATGGTGGCCGGCTCCACGCTGATCGAAATCGTGTTCAGCTACCCCGGCCTGGGCCAGCAGCTCATGATGGCCATCCGCAATGTGGATTACCCGCTGATATCGGGCTGCACACTGGTGATATCCATCACCATGCTGGTGGCCAACCTGCTCATAGACATCATATACGGTCTGATAGACCCCCGTGTGCGCACCGCACAGGCAGAGGAGGGCTGAGTATGCAGACCATTAAAACCATGCTGAAATCCCCCCGGTTCCTCATCGGGTTCATCCTGGTAATGACGGTGGTGCTGTTCGCCGTCATCTACCCCATGGTGGACACAAGGGACCCCAAGGCCAACCGCCTGCCCAATGAGGCTTACGAGGCAGTGGCGCCGCTGCGCGCCATGCTGGACGCCGGCGAGGGCGAAAACGCTACGCAGGAGATTGCCCGACTTATCGCGCAGGAGGAGGCGGACTTCGGCCCCTACCAGGCGCTGTACGGCTGGTACACCCAAAACCAAATCGCCGACTATAAAATCGAAAACCGCTCCGCCAACATCATTTCGGCGGCCGTTGATAAAATGGACTGGGCCGGCATTTATCCAACTTTAACCGAATACATCGATGGAGGCGGCGACCGGTCCGACATGCTGGTGGGCATGCGCGGCCTGCTGGAGGGCAACGAACCGGTGGACATGGCGCTGGACACGCTCCGTGGTCTGGACACATCAGGCCTGGACGCCGCCGGCCTGGCCAAGTGGCAGCAGCTGTTGGACGATGTGGCCGCCCGCCTGGCGGAGCCCAATCCCCCCATGGCCAAAAAGCTCCTGGACGACTACTACCGCGCCAGGGGCCCCATGTTTGGCGACACGGTGATGCTGGGCCAGGCGCTAACCGAGGTGAACGACGGGCTGATCAAGGAAATTGTCAACCTGAACCTGCTGTTTGAGCAGTACGCTACCCCCACATTGCTCAGGGTGCAGGCCAAAATCGACTCCACCGCGGTGGACAAGGCCGCCTCTGCCGTCAAGCAGATCAAGCGCACCAACGCACTGTACGCCGAGCTTGAGCCCCTACGCGCAATTTTTGACGCCAAGGGGGAGGACACGGCTGAGGTAATCCGCCTGGCCACGGAGGAGATCGCGCGTGTCAGACAGCATAACCGGGATGTGCTGACTGCCGCCGAAGCGGTGCGTGAAAAAGGGGCGGAAGCCGTTTCCGCCATCGTCGATGAAACCGTCCGGGCTGAGTTTGAGTCTCTAAACGCGGAAGATATCGTAAAGGGCGCCCAGGCGTTGGCCGACGCCCACGGAGAGACCGGGCAGCGGCTTGACGATGCCTTGTCGCGCCTGTCCGGCGTGGGGGTGGACTTTGGGGGCTTCAAGCCCGGCGACCCCAGCGCCATCAAAATACTCACCGACGGCATACCTGCCTCCACCCTGACGCTGAAGAACCTGCCGCCCAGCCGCGAGCATCCCCTGGGCACGGACATGGACTCGCGCGACGTGCTGCTGGAGTTGGCCCATGCCGCGCGCCTGTCGCTGATGGTGGGGCTGATTGCCGGCTGCATCGCCACGGTCCTGGGCATCATCATCGGCCTGTTGGCCGGGTATATCGGCGGCGTGCTGGATTCCATCCTGACGACCTGGACCAACCTGTTCCTGGTCATCCCATCATTTGTCATCCTGATTCTGCTGTCGGTGGCGATGGGGCAAATACGGGAGGCATGGATCACCGGCCTTGTCATCGGCCTGACCGCCTGGCCCTGGACCGCCAAGTCCGTCCGCGCGCAGACCGTCAGCCTTCGCTACCGCGACCATGTGAACATGGCGCGCATCACCGGCAACCCCACCTGGCGCATCATCGCTGTCGAAATCGCGCCTTACATTGCCAGCTACATCGTCATGGCGTTCATCCTGCAGGTGGCCAGCGGCATCATTTCGGAGGCCACGCTGTCCATATTGGGGCTGGGCAATCCAAGCAGCATATCGCTGGGGCGCATGATTAACCGCGCCCAGCAGTACGAGTCCATCGTCAACGGCCGCTGGTGGGAGTTTGTGCCCGTCGCCGTGAGCATCGCGATGATTACCTTCGGCTTGTACATGATGAACTCGGGCATGGACCAGGTGTTCAACCCCAAAATAAGGAGTTAAGCGAATGAGCGACACGATGCTGATGGTGAACGACCTGAAGACATATTACCGCACGCGACTGAAGGAAAATGTCTACGCGGTGGATGGCGTCAGCTTTGGGCTTGAGCGCGGCAAGGTGCTGGGCATCGCCGGCGAGTCGGGCTGCGGCAAAAGCACGCTCTCCCTGTCGCTGATGGGGTTTTACTTCCCTCCACTGCATTTCGGCAGCGGGTCCATCCTGCTCAACGGCAATGACATCATGAAGCTGCCGTATGAAACCCTCCGAAAGGATTACCTGGGCAAGCAGATCGCATACATCCCGCAGGCGGCCATGAACGCCTTAAACCCCACCAGGCGCATCCGGCGCTATGTGGTGGACGTGCTGACAGAGCATGACACCGGCCTGGACGAAAAGGCCATGCTCAACCTGGCGCGTGAAAAACTGAGCTTTCTAAACCTGCCCGACCGGGTTCTGGACGCCTATCCGGGGGAGCTGTCCGGCGGCATGAAGCAGCGCACCGTCATCGCGCTGTCTACCCTGCTCAACCCGTCCGTACTCATCGCCGATGAGCCTTCCAGCGCGCTGGATGTCAGCAGCCAGAAGGTGGTCATGGAGATGCTGCGCAAAATGCTGCGCGAAAGCCAGGTGCAGAGCATGATCTTCATCACCCACGAGCTGCCCCTGCTGCGCCACGTGGCCGACCATATCGCGGTCATGTACGCGGGTGAGTTTGTCGAGTGGGGCACGGCCGAGCAGGTCATATTCGACCCCATTCACCCGTATTCCCATGCCCTGATGGGCTCCATCATCGTGCCGGAGGAAGGCATGAAATCCCATAGCCTTTCCTGCATCCCCGGCGCGCCGCCCAACCTGAAGAATGTGCCCAAGGGCTGCCGGTTTGCCGAGCGTTGCACCTACATCACCCCCGAGTGTCGCGCGGAAAACCAGGTCATGACCACGCTGCCCGACGGGCGGCAATACCGCTGCCGCTTCAGCCAGGAGGCGCTGCGCGACATGTACGCCAAGGAGGTGCCGGCCAATGCGTAATTTTTCCGACGATGCCATCCTGCTTAGGACCAAGGGCATCAACAAGGTGTTCGGCTCCGGGAAAAAGGCCGTGCACGCCGTCAAGGACGTGGATTTCGCCATGCACAAGGGCGAAATCTTATCCATCGTGGGCGAGTCAGGCTCCGGAAAGACGACGTTTGCCAAAATCCTCCTGGGGCTGACACAGGAAACAAGCGGCGAGGTGTTCTACGACGGCAAGCCCAGGGACCTGGGCAGCCAGGCCAAGAGGAAACAGTACTGGCGCAACATCCAGGCCATCTTCCAGGATCCTTATTCAACATTCAACCAGTTTTTCCGGGTGGAGAAAATCCTCAACGACTGTCTGGTGCTGCAGGGCCAGAAAAACCTGAAAACCGAAGTCAAGCACGAAAAGATGCGGGAAGCCTGCACCTTCGTCAACCTTAAGTTCGAGGAATTATACAACAAGTACCCCTTTGAGCTCAGCGGCGGACAGATGCAGCGGCTGATGATCGCGCGCATCTTCATGATTAAACCCAACGTGCTCATCGCCGATGAACCCACCAGCATGATCGACGCCTGCTCCCGCTCCACGATCCTGGACATGCTGCTCAAGCTGCGCGAGGAGCAGGACATGACCATCCTGTTCATCACCCATGACCTGGGGCTGGCCTATTACGTTTCTGATACCCTGTACATCATGGAGAACGGTGAAATGGTGGAGAGCGGCGCCGCCGAGGATGTGATTCTCAACGCCCGCCACCCCTATACCCGGCGCCTGGTGCAGGACGTGCCCAAGCTGAACGAGCCCTGGGACCTGGACAGCGTAGTCTGACGCGCTTGCTGCCTCAAAGCCGCTCTGCGGGTAAAGCAGGGCGGCTTTTCTGTGTCGTGGTCTATTTGCGATATCCTTATCACTACAATAGAACAGTTTATGGAATCTTGCTCAAGTCACGAGTTCCTTGGATATACCGCAATACCCCCTAAAGATATTATTTTGACTGCTTATTATCCCTGTCTTCCTGATGTCTTTCATACCAGGTGGTACTGTCAAATCAAGTTCGCAACTTTGGACTCCGTTTACCATGTCACGCTGCCTGTTTATCCAGTGATTTGAGCGAATCCTCACTCAGGTATCCTCTGGTCACTGACCAGTCTTCCGAGTATT
>JAAYLK010000090.1 GCA_012521895.1 Clostridiales bacterium | reverse complement strand
GTTAGGCTCCAGTAATGTCCATACGGAATCGCTCATATCGTGTCGGTGATAAGCAGCGGTCATCGCTTAAGTCCCCTTTCAGTGATGACACCATTCTATCACAATTCTCGTGTAGACACTATCTAATATATCGTGAGTAAATCTCGGGAGGTATCGGAGGGCGGAGCCCTCTGATGGTAATCCAAACCAGCGACATGTGCGGCGGTTTGGGTTTGGGCTTTAGCCCAAACATTCCTAGAATTTCTGCCGACCGTGAGTCCTGTGAACAGGCAGAAATTCCCGTCCTGTCTAAATGAAGAAGTGTCCGCAGACACTTCTCCAACAAAAACCCGGATGCGATGCATCCGGGTCCTGGTGTTCATTGTCTGTGTTTACTTGGTGGAGATGCGGATCTTGTTGACAAAGCCGCGGCTGGGCTGGCCGTCCATGGTGGTCTCGATGTAAGCCCAGTGGTTGTTGAGGTTTTCATAGGCCAGCAGGGTCACTTCGGTGCCCGCGGGGATGACCTGCAGCCATGTGGGGTTGACGATCATGTCGTCTGTGAAGTGGGCGCCGCTGCTGCCGACAACTGCGCGCTGGCTGCCAAAGATCAGCTCCGGCACGTCCAGGTCAGCGGGAATGTAGGATTTCTGGATGTAACCGATGCGGAAGAGGTTGTTGCTCAAGCCGTAGCCGATCATGGCCCAGTCACCTGTGGTACCCCAGACCCAGATCTTGCCGCCACCCATGGCAGCGCGCCCGTTGGCCGCGCGCCAGTAGTCTGTGCCGGGGCCGGAGTACACAGGCACGGCGTCGCCCTTGTAGCTGAAGGTCTTATGGCCTGGCAGCATCTGGGCTTCGGTGATGGTGGAAGGATCGCGGAAGGTGAAGGTAACCTGGGCGGGGTTGGCCACGCCCTGCGGGCTGACCGTGACCCGGACGCTTGAGGAGCCCGACAGCACATAGCCCGCGGGAGCCAGGTTCCTGTTGGCGGTCACGGTGTTGGGGGCGGCAGAGGACACCGCCACGGAGGTCTGGTGCAGGATGGCGCCGTCCTGGTCCTTGTAGACCACGGGGATGTTGACGGTCACCGGCGGCGCGGGAGGCGCGTAGACAAATTCCACTGTGCCGGGGCTGGCGGTGCCGTTGCTGGAAATCGTCACCTGCACGTTGCGGTTGCCCTGCAGCACATAGCCAGTCGGCGCGCGACCGTCATTGGCGGTGATGGTGTAGGTGCCTTGCTGGAAGGTGCGGGTCTCGCTAAAGAGGTTGTTGCCGCCGACATCCTTGTACACGATGCTGACCGTGGCTGACACGGGCTGGGCATACAGGAAAACCACGCGGTCAGGGTTGGCCGTGCCGTTTTGGTAGACGGTCACCTGGACGTTGCGGTTGCTCTGCAGCACATAGCCGGAGCCCACGCGGTTGTCATCCGCGGTGATGGTGGTTGTGCCGGCGCTCAAGGTGCGGGTTACAGAGTACAGCGTCCTGCCGTCATTGGATCGATACTCAACGGGCAGGTTGAAGCTGACAGGCTGGGCGTAGTCAAACACCACCTCGTTTAGGGACACCGTGCCGTTTTTGTACACGGTGACCTGCACGCTGCGTCTGCTTTGAAGCACGTAGCAGGCGCCCACGCGGGAGTCATCCGCGGTGATGGTGGCGGTGCCCTGGTCCAGCTGGCGGGTCTCGGTATACAGTGTCCTGCCGGTGTTGTCGCGGTAGACAACGGCGATGGTGGCCTTCACCGGGGTTTTGTAGGTAAAGACCACGGTGCTGGGGAAGGTGACGCCCTGGTTGCTGGCATACACCACCACGCTGCGCGCGCTGGTGAGCGCCATGCCGGAAGGCACGTTGGCGTCATCGGCCGTCACGGTGGTATAGCCGGGCATCACCTGGGCCGTGGTGTTGCGCAGGACATTGCCGGCTTCGTCCCGGTAGCTGACGGGTACTGAGAAGGTGGCGGGCGGCGGGGTTTGGGGGGTGGCGGTGGTGATGATGAAGTTGACCTCCATCGGGGTGACGCTGCCGTCGCTGTTCACGACCACCACCGCGTCACTGGCGCCGGTGATGTAAGTGCCCTGGGGCAGCCTGCTGATGTCAGCCTTGACCAGCTGCGCGCCCACGTTCAGCGTGCGGTACTCGCTGGCGATGACCTGGTTATAGATGTCCTTGTAGAACACGCGCACGGTGCCCGTCACCACTGGGGCGACGGTGGGCTGGACATAGGCCTGTTCGTAGTTGAAGATGACGCCGTTGGGAACGGCCTTGCCGGCCGCGTCCACAGACACATACACGCTGCGGGTGCTGGTCAGCCTGTAGCCGGGCACCTGGCTGTCATCCGCGGTGATCACGTTCTGCCCGGGCTTTACCGGCACGTTCACTGTCTTGAGCGTCTGGCCCTGGGCGGTCATGTAGTACACCGGGATGGTGTACTGCGCGCCATAAGCGATGGGGTTGGGGTAGCGGTAGAAGTAGACCATCTTGTTGCTGATGAAGCCAAAGGTGTCATCCGGCAGCAGGATCTCATACCAGCCGGTGGGGCCTTGGCCCGTGGTCTGGAAGAGGTCGCCCGGGTTGCCGGTGGCGACAATGGGATAGTCTGTCGACCCGCCGGAGCGGATGTTGACCCTGCTCTGGTTGGTGATGGTCACCTCGCCCACCAGCGCGATGCCATCCGCCATAGCGGGCAGGGCGGCAAAGCCCAGCAGCATCACCAGGGCCAGCAGGGTGGAGAGTGATTTTGTTCCGGTGCGTTTCATGATTTTACCTCGTTTCACCAAAGATTTGTTGTTGCATCAAATCAAGTGGATGTTCCTCTTGATTATAACCATTTGGCAGCCTTCTCAATCCGGTGGTACAATGTGCCCATGGAGGTGGCAGGATGGAGCGGAAGGTGAACTACGACCAGCGGATGCAGCGCTTGATTGCCTCGCTGCCTGCCTCTGACAAGAAACCGCGCCTGCTGCTGCATGTGTGCTGCGCGCCCTGTTCCACTGCCGTCCTGGAGCGCCTGGCGGAGCATTTTGAGGTCATCCTCTACTTTGACAACCCCAACCTGGACAGCCTGTCCGAGCATGACCTGCGCGCCATGGAAGCGCTACGCCTGGGGGAGGAGAGTGGCTGGGCCAGCCAGGTGATCATTACACCGTATCGCCCCAAGACCTGGTTTTCCGCTGTTAATGGCCTTGAAAGCGAGCCCGAAGGCGGAAAGCGCTGCGCGGTCTGCTTCAATCTGCGACTGCAAAACTCCGCCAAAGCCGCCCGGGAACTGGCTTGCGATTGGTTCACCACTACGCTTACCATCAGCCCCATGAAGGACGCGGCCTTGCTCAACGAGCTGGGCCGATTGGCCGGGGAGGAAGCGGGCATCCTCTTTTTGCCCAGTGATTTCAAAAAGCGCGGCGGCTACCAGCGCAGCATCGCGCTGAGCCGGGAGCATGACCTCTACCGCCAGGACTACTGCGGCTGCGTCTTCTCAAAGCGCGCGCGTCAGGAAGCACCTGATACACAATAAACGCCCGCGACGCAAGTATTCTTGCATGGCAGGCGTTCTTTTTGCGCGGTCTCACAATTCTCTTACATTCAAAAACCGCGTTACCAGCGGTTGGCCACCTTTTCCAGAAAACCGGTCAGGTTGCGGATGTTCAGCATCCGGCCATCGTCCAACACCGCGGTGCCATGAAAACGGCCAAACACCTGGTGTTGGTCAGACGCCAGCACCAGCGCGTTGATGTTGGCCGCGCGGTCTAGGAGGGGTTCAAAGGTCAGTTTCAGCCGCCCCTGCGTGTCACTCACCTGCCAGGGAGCCAGGTAGTCCGCCTTGCCGCCGCTTCGCGGTTCCTTGAAATCCACCTGCCCAAGCTTGTGGGCGGTGCCGCCGTAAAACACCATGTTCTCACTCGCCCTTGAGGTGTCGCCAAAGCCGTGGCCGATGTTGAAGCCAAAGGCTTTTCTGTCCACGATGCCCGAAGCCGAGCCCCAGTACCAGGTGTCCGTGTAAGGCCACACGCCCCGTCCCCAGTCCAGCACGCCAAAGGCGGTGGCGGGCGCGAAGGCCAGGGTCTCCTCTCCCAGGATGACGCTGCCGTTTGCGGGCAGGCAGTTGATTTTCTGGTTATAGTAAAAGTGCCGCGGCTTGTTGTGAAAGGGCGTTACAATCACCATGCTGTCCTGTTTGACGTCCGCCAGTTCCAGGTCAAACAACAGGTGCTTGCCAGTCTTTGCATAATCATAGACATGGCCGTACAGGGCGCGCTTGCCCTGGCCTACCACGAAGTTCAACTCATAGTTTTTGCCCCGCGCGCGGCTGGTCCCTTCCATTGAGGTGGGGGGCAGATTGCGCTTGCCCATGGGGAAGGCGGACAGCGCGGTGTGGGTCAAGGCGGTTTTCTTGTCAAAGTCCATGAGGCTGACGCTGTCCAAGCCCAGGTAGCCGTTGTCAGAAATCGTCACCGCCAGGGCGTAGCGGTCCGTGCCAATCAGGTAATAATCCCATTCCTTGATGCGGTACCCAGGCGCCTTGATTCGCTCCCTGTCGTAGGTTTTGATGAGGCTGGTGGCAAAGCCGGACTCAATGAGGTGCCCCTTCCTGTCGTGCAAGGGGCCAGGCGTGACCAATCGGTTTTGCATATCAACTTCTCCTCCCGCCTGTATTTTATCGTTTTGTGAGCGCCGCGGTCAATCATTGGCCGATGGAGGCATCCGCGCTCTTGTAATCCTCCCTCCCTTGGGGTATACCTGTATCAGAACCAATGTTACAAGGAGGCATCCCATGAGCAAACCAAGAACCAGCGCTGCCTACCTGATATCCTTTTTAGGGGTGATGGCCGCCGCTGCCTTCGTTTCCAACTTTTTGTCCTTCCCGGTGGGCACCTCGCGCGTGCACCTGGGCAACAGCATCGCCCTGCTTGCCGGCATGCTCTTTGGCGGCCCCCTGGGCGCGCTGGCGGCCGGGCTTGGCTCGGCGCTGTTTGACATCGTCTACGGCTTTGCGGACCCAGTCGCCGCGGGCGCCATCCCGCCGGTGCTGGAAGCGGTGATCACCTTCATCAACAAGGGCTTGCTGGCGCTGACTTGTGGCGTCATCGTCAACGACCGCGGCGGCAAACTGTCCAGGGTGGCCGCGGTTTACCTGGGCGCCATCGCCGGCGCTTTGATTTATGTCGCCCTCTTCCTCATCAAGACCAACCTCTACGCGCTGGCCTTTTCGCCTCAGCTGTTGGGCGTTGTCGTCCCGGCCCGTGCGGTCTCATCCCTCATCAACGCGGGTATCGCCGTCGCCATCGCGCCGATTCTGTATTCCATGCTCCATCCTGCCCTGCGCGCCGCCGGCCTGCACGAGGCCATCCGCCCCAGCCTCCTGCACTGGCCGGAGTAAACCACAGCCCGGTTTTTCATCCCCCCGCAGATTTTAGTGTATAATCTACACAAAGAATTCGTGGGGGTTTTTTATGGATACCAAGCAATACAAGATTGATTCAAAGCGCAAAATCAACCTGAAGGAGTTTTCCACCAAGGCGGACAAGTCCCTGGACAAGGCGGATGTCAAAGACAAGCTCATGCCCAAAAACCTGGAGCGCATGGCGCAGCTGCAGGAAAAATTGTACGCCGAAAACCAGCACAGCCTGCTGATCGTCCTGCAGGCCATGGACGCGGCTGGCAAGGACGGCGCCATCCGCCATGTAATGACCGGGCTGAACCCCCAGGGCACCCAGGTGGTCAGCTTCAAGACGCCTTCCTCCCAGGAAAATGACCATGGCTACCTCTGGCGCATCAACAAGGCCCTGCCCCCGCGCGGGGAAATCGGCATCTTCAACCGCTCCCATTATGAGGATGTGCTCATCGCCCGCGTGCATGACCTGGTGAGAACCTCGCAGATTCCCCCGGAGCTGGTCACCCAGGACATCTGGGACCTGCGATACCGCCAGATCCGCGATTTTGAGACCTATCTTGCGGAAAACGGCACCACCGTCATCAAAATCTTCCTGCACGTCTCCAAGGATGAGCAGCGCCAGCGCCTGCTGGACCGCATCAACGAGCCGGACAAGAACTGGAAGTTTTCCGCCGGCGACATCCAGGAGCGCAAGTTCTGGGACCAGTACATGCAGGCTTATGAGCAGATGCTGGAGCACACCTCCCAACAGGACGCGCCCTGGTTTGTGGTGCCCGCGGACAACAAATGGTTCGCCCGCTTCCTGATCAGCCAGATTGTGCTGGAAACGCTGGAGAAAATCGACCCGCGGATTCCTGAATTGGCGGAAGAGGAGCGCGCGAAGCTGGAGGAATGCCGCCGCCTGCTGGAAGACGAAGCCTGAGTGATATTGATATTTACTTGAGAAGGAAAACTGATTGAAGTTACTGTTTGTCGGCGATACCCATGGTGAAAAAGACCTGGGCAAGGTGAACCATTTTCTGGCGCATGCCAATCTGCGGCGCAATGACGCCATCATCCACTGCGGGGACATTGGCGTGGCCTGGGCGGGGGAGGAGGACCCGGCGCTTTTTTTCTGGCGCAGCCTGCCCATGAAGGTCATCCTGTGCCTTGGCAACCATGAGAACTACCCCTGGATCATGCGCCAGCCCATTGTCCGCCGCTTTGGCGCGCGGGGCTATGACCTTGGCGGCCAGGTCTTCGCGCCCCTGCCCGGGCAGACGGTGCGCCTGGGGAGAAAGAAGCTGTGGTTTTACCCGGGCGGCTTCTCCATCGACTATCCCTGGCGCACGCCTGGCAAGTCCATCCACATGGAGGAGCTGATGGAGAACGCGGCCTCCACCCTCATTATCAAAAACGCGATGCGCCGCAAAGCCATCGACTACATCATCTCCCATGATGGGCCCCTTACCTGGGTGCGGGACAATTTGGGCTTTCCCATCCAGCCGCCGCCGGAGTCCTATTGGAATCACTTAAAAGCCCCCCTGCACAGCCGCGCCCATCCGGCCTTCGCGCTGGACGCGGTCTATAAAAACCCGGACATCTACACACGCTGGTACTTTGGCCACCACCATGTGGACATAGAGCAAAACAACCTGCGCTGCTTATGGAAAATCGCTGTGCTGGAAGACACCATCACGGGGGACTACCGCCTGATTGACTCCAGCTTGTAGTAGATTTCTTTGAAAGCATCTAGCCGCGGCGACCTTGCCGCGGCTCTTTTATTGCGGTGATTTTGAGCACAAAAAAACCGGAGGCTGCTGCTTCCGGTTTTAAAAGAATCGTACGATTAGCGCTTGGAGAACTGCGGGGCACGGCGGGCGCCCTTGAGGCCGTACTTCTTGCGCTCCTTCATGCGGGGGTCGCGGGTGAGGAAGCCTGCGCGCTTGATTTCGCTGCGCAGCTCCGGGTTGGCCTTGCACAGCGCACGGCTGATGCCGTGGCGGATGGCGCCGGCCTGGCCGGTGAGCCCGCCGCCGACAACGTTCACCATCACATCAAACCCGGTGGCGTTGACCAGGTTCAGGGGCTGGCGCACGGTCATCTTCAGGGTCTCAAGGCCAAAGTAATCATCCAGCTCGCGCTTGTTGATGATGATGTCACCCTTGCCGGGGACGAGGCGGACACGCGCAACAGCGGTTTTGCGGCGGCCTACTGCATTAAAATCTGCCATGTTCTTTCACTCCCTCTTAGCGTTCAAGAGCAAGCATCTCAGGCTGCTGGGCCTGCTGCAGGTGCTCGTTACCGGTATAGACGTACAGCTTCTTGAGCATCGCCCGGCCCAGGGGGCCCTTGGGCAGCATGCCTTTGATCGCGTTTTTCACCGCGAAATCGGATTTCTTGTCCATCAACTCGCGATAGCTGGTGGATTTCAGGCCACCAACATAGCCGCTGTGACGGTGATAGAATTTCTGATCCAGCTTTTTGCCGGTCAGGACAACTTTATCGGTGTTGAGGATGATGACAAAGTCACCGGTGTCAACGTGGGGGGTCCATGTGGGCTTGTGCTTGCCGCGCAGGATGTTGGCAACCTGGCTTGCAAGGCGGCCCAGCACCATGCCGTCCGCGTCAACGACATACCACTTGCGCTCTACGGTTTGCGCATTCGCCATATAGGTATTCAAGCGAAACTCCTCCTTGATACTTTCCGAGATAATTGTGACAGACACCTGATGGTCGCAAGCGCTGCCTTGGGTTCAACAGTCCCGGGGCTAATGGGTCCATTGACGCAACAGTTATCTTATAAAACAAGACCGGCCTTGTCAAGCGAAAAAACCAAAGGATTCATGTTTTTTGGGAAAAACCGCCCAAATGATGGAAATGTGCCGCCTGCGCTTGCTCCTTTTTGGGATTTGGCATAAAATCACCCCGAATAGGGGAGGAAGAAGCATGTTCTCATTGTTGTTGCCCTTGGTGTATTTGTCCTTTATCAGCCTGGGGCTGCCGGATGCCATGCTTGGGGCGGCCTGGCCGGTGATGTCCGGCCATGTCGGCAAGACGGTGTCGGACCTGGGGCTCATCAGCATGATCTCCACCCTGGGCGCGGTCATCTCCAGCCTGTTTTCCAGCCGCCTGATTAAAAACTACGGCACGGGCAAGGTCACCCTGGCATCCGTCCTGCTCACCGCTGTGATGCTGCTGCTGTATTCCTTCTCCCGCAGCTATGCCATGCTGTGCCTGCTGACCCTGCCGCTTGGCATGGGGGGCGGGGCGGTGGACTCGGGCCTGAACGGCTTTGTGGCCAGAAACTACAAGGCCAGCCACATGAGCTGGCTGCACTTCATGTGGGGGCTGGGCGCGACGCTGGGGCCGCTGATTATCGGCATCAGCCTGCGCGGCGATTCCTCGTGGCCCGGCGGCTACCGCGCGGCGGCTATCATCCAGGGCAGCTTGTTCCTGGTGCTGCTGCTGTCGCTGCCTTTATGGAAGAAGGCGGAAGACCACGACATCGCCGACAACGGGGAAGCGAAGCATTTACCGCTCAAGGAAGTCATCAAAACACCGGGCTTGAAGACCACCATGTTCGCCTTCGCCGCCTGCGTGGGCTTTGAGTACACCGCCAGCGTCTGGGCTGCCTCCTATCTTGAGACCCAGAAGGGCTTTGACGCGGCTGCCGCTGCCATGTATTCCTCCCTTTACTTCTTTGGCACCATGACAGGCCGGGGCGTCTCCGGTTTTGTGGCCATGAAGATGGACCCGCGCAGGATGATCCGTTTTGGCTGCCTCCTGGCGATGGCGGGCGCCATCCTGCTGGCCCTGCCCCTGCCCAGCGTGTTCGCCTTGATTGGCTATTTCATGCTGGGGCTTGGCAACGCGCCCATCTTCCCGTCCATGACCTTTTTGGCGCCCATCCGTTTTGGGCTAAGCATCTCCCAGTCGGCCATCGGCATGCAGATGGCGGCGGCCTACACCGGCTCCACCTTCCTGCCGCCGCTGACGGGCTTGTTGATCCGCGCCACCTCCATCCAGGTGGTGCCCTATGTCATCCTGCTGTTGATTGTGGCCGCCTTTTTCCTGACGGAGCGCATCGAGCGCCGGGTACAGATAGGAAGGGCTTCAGGCGCTACCGCCTGAAAAGCGGCTCAAAAACTGTTTGGTGCGCTCGTGCGCGGGCTGGGAAAAGACCTGCTCCGAGCTGCCTTCTTCAATGATTCTTCCTTCATCCATGTACAGCACGTGGTCGGCCACATCGCGGGCAAAGGCCATTTCATGGGTCACAATGACCATGGTGGTCTTTTTTTGCGCCAGCTCGCGCACCACCTTCAGCACCTCCCCGGTCAGCTCCGGGTCAAGCGCGCTGGTGGGCTCGTCAAAGCAGAGGATTTCTGGCTTCAAGGCCAGCGCCCGCGCGATGGCCACCCGCTGCTGCTGCCCGCCGGAGAGCTGGTAGGGGTAGAAGGCTTCCTTGTCTATGAGGCCCATCTGCGTCAGCAGGTCCCGCGCCTGGGTTTCAATGCCCGTAAAATCAGGTTTTCCAGCCTGCCCTTTGGCCAGCAACTCCACCGCCAGGGTGATGTTCTTGAGCACCGTGTATTGGGGGAAGAGGTTGAAGGACTGAAAAACCAGCCCAAAGTGGAAGCGCTTTTGCCGTTTGCTGTGCTCTGTCAGCATGGGCGCGTCCTTCGCGTCAAAGATCGTTTGCCCGTTGACCAGGATGTTGCCATGGTCCGGCTGCTCCAAAAAATTCAGGCAGCGCAGCAGCGTGGTCTTGCCCGATCCCGAGGACCCAATCACCGCCAGTGTCGCGCCCTGGTCCAGTGAAAAACTGATGCCATCCAGCACCTTGTTTCGGCCAAAGCTCTTATGTAGATCCCTTACTTCCAAAATCGGCATGGCTACTTACACCTTGATATAGTCCAGCTTGCGCTCCAAGTAGTTGAACAGAAGGGTCAGCAGTCCCACGAAGGCCAGAAAGAAAAGGCCGGTGGAAAACAGCGGCCAGATGAGCCCTTTCGCGGTGTACTCCTGTGCCATCATGATGATTTCCTTGATGGAGATGATGCGCGCCAGGGAGGTGTCCTTCACCAGGGTGATGACCTCGTTGCTCATGGCGGGCAAGATGCGCTTGATGACCTGCAGCAGGGTTACACGGTAAAAAATCTGCGCCCGGGTCATGCCCAGCACCTCGCCGGCTTCCTGTTGCCCAATGGGCACGCCCAGGATGCCGCCCCGGAAGATTTCAGAGAAATAGCAGGCGTAGTTGATGATGAAGGCCACGGTCGCCGCCGCAAACCGCGCGGAAGCGCCGGAGCCCCAGGGCGCGCCCAGGTTGAGCAGCCCCGGCGCGAAAAAGATGATCAGCACCTGCAGCATCAAGGGCGTCCCGCGGATGACCCACACCAGCGTTTTGCTGCACCATGCGATGACCTTGACCCGGCTCATGCTCAAAAATGCGATGCCAAGGCCCAGGGGCAGGGCGCACACCAGGGTCAGCCCAAACAGGCGGATGTTGAGGCCAAAGCTGTCCCAGAGGCGCAGCAGGATGGATTGAATTTCGGTCATGTAATGCCCATTTCTGTATGGAAGAAGGGGGACAGACGACCTGCCCCCCCGTCAAAAGTTTATTTGCCTAAAGCGCCAGGTCCAGCCCGTACTTCTCCGCCAGTTCCTCAAGGTAGCCTTCTTCCTTCAGCTGCCGGAAGGCCTGGTTGACCGCTTCCGCGGCATCCGAGCCCTTGCGGAAAGCGACGCCATAGTCCTCCACCGCCAGGCGGTCCACAATGACCAGGCCTGCGTAGTCGGTGCCTTCCCCAATCATGGCGTTGGCCAGGGTCAGATCCAGCACGGCGGCGTCCGCGGTGCCGGCGGACACCTCCATCAGGCAGGCGGTCTGCACTTCTTTGGAGACATACTCTGCCTTTTGCAGCCCGGGGTCGCTTTGTACGGTTTTTTCACCGGCGCTGCCGGCCTCCGCCACCACGGTCTTCCCCTCAAGGGAAGCGGTGCTTTCATAGGCGTTGCCCGCCTTCATCACAACCACCTGCGCGTTCTTGACATAGGGGATGGTGATTTCCATATTGGCCTTGCGTTCCTCATCAATGGTCAGGCCGTTCCATATGCAGTCGATGGTCTTGGCGGCCAGCTCAATCTCCTTGGTCTCCCAGTTGATTTCCACAAACTCCGGAGTCAGCCCCAGCACCTCACTGACCTTGATGGCCAGCTCCGTGTCAAAGCCGGTGAAGACGCCGTTCTCATCCGTGTAATTCATCGGGGCGTACACCGTGTAGCCGATGATGATGCTGCCCTTGGCCTGCAGATGATGCAGGTCGCTCTCCTCATTCAGAGCAAACAGGGGCAGGAAAAGCAGGGCAAGCGCCAGCAGCAGGGACGTGGTTTTCCGTTTCATCGTGCAGACCTCCTTCAATAATAAGATATGGTCTGCAGTATCTGACGATTTGCTGCCGAGGTCAAGGTGAGATTGCATAGATTTGCAGTGTTTTCTTGTTTATATTCGGTACTAAAACAGCGCTTGTGCGGCGCTGCTTGACAGCGGATGTATATTTGTTTGTTAATTCCGCCGGATTCAGCCATGCGGCCAGTTTATCAAGTTCTTCCTCGGTAAACACCGGAATGCCTTCGTCCTGCAGCATCTGCGCGAATACGCCATTGCCTTCTACCAATGTTCCGCTGAAGCTGCCATCATAGACCTGGCCTCTGCCGCAGGAAGGGCTTCTGCTTTTGAGTACCGCGGCCTGGCAGCGGGTGAGTTCGCAAATTTCTTTTGACTGCTGAGCGCCATGGACGAAGGCGTCCGTGCGGTCCTCATTTGCCTGGTTGAACACCCGCCCGTCCCTGATTTCACAAGGCGGACGCGGGGTGGGCAGGCCGCCCAGCTGCTCCGGGCAAACGGGAATGAGGGTGTGTTGTTCGCTGAGCGCCACCAGGGCAGGATGCATCTTGCCCTTTCCGTCATAGCGGGTTTCCAGCCCCAGCAGGCAAGCGCTGACCAGGATGTTCATCAGGCGATTTCCAGGGCGATCTCCATCATCTGGGTGAAGGTCAGCTGGCGGTCCTCGCTGGACACGCCTTCCCCGGTCTTGGGGTTGTCGGAGATGGTCAGCAGGGCCAGCGCCTTCTTGCCCGCGCGCGCGGCGTTGAGGTAGAGGGCATAGGCCTCCATCTCCACGCACAGCACGCCCAGTTTTTCCAGCACCTCGCTGGCGGCGGGCACCGTCTCGTCATAGAAGACGTCAGAGGAAAAGATGGGCCCGGCCTTGAGGTCTATACCCAGCTTTTTGGCCGCCTCATGGGCCTGCATCAGCAAGCCAAAGTCCGCCGCGGGGGCCAAGTTGCCATGAAAGCCAAACTGTACACCATAGTTGGAGTTAGAGTAGGCGCTCATCCCGGCCACCACATCACGCAGCTTCAGATCCTGGCGGATCATGCCGGCGCTGCCCACGCGGATGATTTGCTCCACGTCGTAGAAGTTGTACAGCTCATAGGAATAAATGCCCATGGTGGGCATGCCCATGCCCGATGCCATCACGGAGACCGGCTTGCCCTTGTACAGCCCCGTATAGCCCTGGATGCCACGGACATTGTTGACCAGCTTGGCTTCTTCAAGGAAGGTGTCGGCGATGAACTTGGCGCGCAGCGGGTCGCCGGGCATGAGGACGGTGCGGGCGAAATCGCCTTTCCTGGCGGAGTTGTGCGCAGTAGGGATGTTGCTTGACATGGTTTCCTCCTTTGGTTGTTGTTAGGTGGCGGTTTTGGGTGTACGGAAGCGCAAGTCGCCGGCATACTGCCCGGTGAGCACTTCCTTGATATAGGCCTCGGCGTCCGGCAAGCCCGGCGTCTCGCGGGCATCCTGTGCCGCGGCTTTGTTGTCATAGGGGAGGGTGACATAGCGCATCTCAAGCCGCGCGGGCGCTTCGCCCTCGCTGCCTGTCAGCAGCAGGTACTGCACCATCGGCACGCCCAGGCCGTTGCCGACAGAGCCGATGTTGACAATCTGCCCGCTTAAGGTACGCAAGCCCTGGCGGTGGCAGTCCGCGTAAAGCAGCAGGTCAAAATCCGGCGCCAGCAGGGGCAGCAGCTCTTCCTTGGGCTCCTGGATGTAGTGCAATCGGGGCATCACCGGGCGGCCGTGGATGAGGCGAATCTTCCGCCCGGACAGGGTCAGGTGCTTTTCCCTGGGCAGGTTCGCCAAGGTCTGCAGGCGCTGTTCACCCAATTGCTTGTGATAAAAAACATCCCGGGGGTACAGCTTGCATCCGATGCCATAGTCCCAGTTGCCGCCCAGAATGACCTCACAGTGTTCAAGCGCCCAGTCCAGGGTCTGGTCCGAGTGCGGGCCCTTGCCCACCATGTCGCCCAGGCACCAGATTTGGTCGGGCAGCTGTTCTTTCAGGTCTTGTTCCAGGGCGCGCAAAGCGGGCAGGTTGCCATGCAAATCCGCGATCAGGGCATAGGTCATCTGCGCTTTTTGGCCATGCTCACAAGCCAGTCAAACAGGGCTTGGTGCCGTGGGTCGGCCGCTGCCAGGTTCTCCGGGTGCCATTGAACGCACAGGCCCGGGGTGTCGTCTAAAAACTCCACCGCCTCAATGATGCCATCATCCGCGCGCGCGCTCACCCTCAACAGGTGGGACAGCTGCTTGATGGACTGGTGGTGGCGGCTGGTGACGGGCAGGCGGCGGCTTTGGATGATGGAGTGCAGGATGCTGTCCTCATCGATGCTGACTTCGTGCGCGTGGGGCGTGCCGGGATGCTCGTGGTTCATGGCTTTTTTCACCTGGGTGGGGATGTCCTGGTAGAGGCTGCCGCCCAGGGCCACGTTGCACAGCTGCAGGCCGCGGCAGATGCCCAGGAAGGGCTTTTTCACGGTGATGGCGCGGGAAAACAAGGCCATGTCCGCCTTGTCGCGCTCGGGGAGGGAAGCATGGCACTGCGGGATGCGGGCTTCCTTGTACAGCACCGGTTCCAGGTCGAGGCCGCCGGTAAACAGCAGGCCGTCGACGGAGTTGATGGTCTTGTCCATGAATTCGTCGTACTTGGGATGATCCTCCGGCAGCATGGGCAGGATCACGGGCAGCGCGCCGGCGCGCAGGACGGACAGCACATAGTCCCTGGGCATACTGTCCACGCCGTTTTTGACATCCAGGTTTGTGCTCAAGCCAATAATGACCATGGGGCACCTCGTTTTCATAACAGTCAGACAGAGTATACCATGAATACAGGGCTGCATAAAGCCCTCCGCGGGCATTTGTGGGATGTATACATTGTTAAAAATGCATGGACAAACAGGCGGCGTTTATCGCGTTTTCTCATTGATTCTTCATTTGAACGCACGTTCCGGGTATGATATACTCCGGTTGTATTCATTGAGCGCATCTGCCCAAACAAACATGGAGGTCGCATGGCCAAAAAGAACAAGCAGTCCACCTCGCCGGGCAAGGGCCTGGTCGCCGGTTTCCTGGCCGCGGGTGGCACGGCGCTGCTGTATTCTGTGTTGTTTCCGTTGCACAGCATCCCGCAGTTTCTGATCGCGGGTGGCTTGTCCCTTCTGCTGGGGCGCGTGGCCTACATCATGTTTTCCGGGCTGGACACCTCACAAAAGGCCGCCTCCATGACTGATTTGCCGGTGACCGGCAACGAGGCGGTGGACAAGGTCATCGCCCGCGGGCAGGAGATGCTGGAGCAAATCCGCTTAGAGGACCAGCTGATCCCCGACCCGGAGCTGTCCCGCCAGATCGTCCAGCTGGACCACACCGCCACCCGCATCTTCCAAACCATCATCGAGCAGCCGGGCAAAGCGCCGCAGATCCGCCGCTTCATGGATTACTACCTGCCAACGACGCTGAAGATGCTCACCGGTTACCGCCGGCTGACAGAGCGCGGGGTGGAGGGCAGGGAAGCCCAGGCCACCAAGGACAGGATAGAGTCCGCCATGACGGTGGTGCAGGGCGCTTTTGAAAAGCAGCTGGCCACCCTGTACCAAAATGACATGCTGGACATCTCCACGGACATTGACGTGCTGGAAACCATGCTCAAGCAGGACAGCCTGCTGGGCAGTGAATTTACCATACAATCCAACCAGGCCGGGGCAGCTGCCCAGGCCCAGGCGCAAGCCCACATGAAGGAGGAAAGCAAATGAGTGAGAACCAGATTGAGAAAAGCACCCAGGAAGCCGCCCAGGAGGCCGTTGAGGCCGTGCGCGAAGCCGCCGCAAGGCCCTTGCCGGAGTTGACCCTGACAAGCGACAGCGCGGACCGGCTCAAGGTGGAGCAGGTCATCGCCCAGTTTGAACAGGCCCAGCAGGAAGCGCCCGCCGCGCCGGATGTGCAGGCCAAATTGGCATCGGACCTGGACAGCCAGCTAAGCCCTGAGGAGCGCAAGGCGGTGGATGAGTTCGCGTCCCGCATTGACCTTGCCAATCCCCAGCACGTCATGCTCTACGGCGCGGACGCGCAAAAGAAGGTCTCCAATTTTGCCGACACCATCCTGGCCGAGGTCAAGAATACCGACTCCGGGGAAGTGGGCGATAGCCTGACCCGGCTGATTGGGGAGCTCAAGTCCTTTGAAACCTCCGCCGAAAAGCCCCGCGGCCTGCGCGCCTTGTTTACCAACGCCAAGAAGCACATGGCCCAGGTGCAGTCCCGCTTTGACGATGTGGCCGGCAATGTCTCCAACATCGCGGGCACTCTGGAAGGCCACCAGGTGCAATTGCTCAAGGACGTTTCCATGTTCAACCACCTCTATGACATGAACCTGGAATACTTCCGCGAGCTCACCATGTACATCATCGCCGGCGAAAAGCGCCTCAAGGAAGTGCGTGAAACCGACCTGGCGGCGCTGAAAGCAAAGGCCACGCAGTCCGGGGACACCCTGGACGCCCAGAAGGCGAGCGACCTTGAGCAGGCCGCGGACCGCTTTGAGAAAAAACTGCACGACCTGAAGCTGACCCGCCAGATCAGCCTGCAGATGGCGCCGCAGATTCGCCTGCTTCAAAACAACAACTCCCTGCTGATTGAGCGCATCCAGTCCACCCTGGTCAACACCCTGCCGCTGTGGAAGAACCAGATGGTGCTGGCGGTTGGCATGGAGCATTCCCGCCAGGCCATGCAGGCCCAGCGCGCGGTCACCAACATGACCAACGAACTGCTCAAGAAAAACGCCGAGACCTTGAAGCAGGGCACCATTGAGACTGCCACCGAAGCCGAGCGCGGCATCATCGACATTGAAACCCTGGTGCAGACCAACAAGTCCCTCATTGACACTATGAATGAAGTGGTCCGCATCCAGACCGAAGGCCGCCAGAAGCGCGCCGAGGCGGAAAAGACCCTCCAGCGCATGGAAAATGAACTGAAAAACCGCTTGATCAACGGCTAAGGAGTTGCGCGATGAAAGGAACAGGGCGGGCAGTGCTGGCTTTTCTGGCCATGCTGGTGATGCTGGCGGCGGCCTTCGCCATCGGCTCCTACCGCGGCTACCTCAATGAAAAGCTCAATGTGGAAATGGCCAGCGGCTCGCTGGACGAAGTGCTTGACGCGCGCATTGAGATGGGCAACAACCTGCTCACCGTTGCGTCCAGGCATGTAAGCCAGGACGACCCGCTGCTTGTGTCTATTCAAAAGCAGCTGCACGCGCTCAAGGGCGAGGGCAGCATCAGCGAAAAATCCGCTGCCAACGAAGTCCTGGGCCAGGACAGCAAAGCCCTGCTGACGCAGCTTGAAAGCCTGCCCTCCGTGCAAAACGACGCGCGTGACCTGCGTTATGTCATGGGCCTTCTGCCGCGCGGCTTTGAACAGAGCGAGCAGTGGGCAGACGCGCAAAATTACAACGCTGCCGCCGCGGCCTTCAATGACCGCTTGAACGGCACCATCAACGGCTATGTCGCCCGCTTGCTGGGCATCCAGCCGGCCGAGCTGTTTGAAGGGGGGCAGGGACAATGATGAAACGCTTGATGTCCATCGCCCTTGCTTTGTTCCTCCTGTGTGGCATCACCCTATCAGCCGGCGCGTCCTCAACCGCTTTCAACAAAGCGGTGGATGACCTGGCCGAAGTCCTGCATCCGGACCTGGTCAAGGAGATCTCCGACTTCAGCGGCCTGTTGAAGCAGACCTACAACATGCCGGTGTACATCATCACCAAGGATTTCCTGGGTGGCAAGGATGTGTATGCCTTCGCCAGGGACACGCTGGCCAACCAGGCCGCTTCAGGGAGACCGGAAGTGCTTGTCCTGGCGCTCATCATCGGTGAGGAACGCTATGCCGCCACCATGGCGGAGAGCCAGCAGGACGCGCTCAGCCTTGACAAGGTGGAAGGCATCCTCAATGACACCTTCCGCACACCCTACCTAAAAGACCGGGATTACAACCGCGCCCTGGCCGCCTTCCTGCTGGAACTGGCGGACACCCTGGAAGCCCGCACCGGCAGGAGCCTGCCGCCCCAGAACCTGCTGCGAGGCTTCGCCGGCCTCACCCCTGTCAGCCTGCCTTCTGCCACCGCCAAGCCCAACCCGGGCACCAGCTGGCTGGACAGCATCTTTGAAGACAGTCAGCGCGCTGAAGAAACAGCGACTCGCTATGAAGAGGACGCCCAGGCCGCTCGGGAAAACAAGGGCAAGGGCATCAGCCTCTTCCAAATCGCCCTCATCGGCTTCATCCTCTACAAGATATTCGGCAAGAAACGCAATGGCAGAAAGGGCTGCGGTCCGCTGGGCTGGATCTTTGGCACCTGGGGCTTGAGCCGTTTCTTCGGCTGGCGGAAGTAAGATGCGCCTGGTCCTCATCAGCATGGACGCTGTGTTCGCGGACGACACCGATTTCTTGCTGTCCCTGCCCACCCTGGGCAAGATCGCGAAAGACGGTGTCTTTTGCGACAATGTGCAAACCATCTACCCGACGCTGACCTATCCCATCCACACCAGCCTGGTCACAGGCTGCTACCCGGACAGGCACGGCATCGCCCACAACGAGCCCTTTCAGCCGGAGAAGCCCGCGAACCTGCGCAAATGGCACTGGGACGCGGATGAAATCCAGGTGGACACCCTCTTTACCCAGGCGTACAATGCCGGGCGGGAGGTGGCCACCATCCTTTGGCCCATCACCGGGCACGCGAAGCACATCCGCTTCAACTTCCCGGAGGTGCTGGCCCTGCCCGGGGAGCACCAGGCGCTGAAGGTGCTGCGCTACGGCAGCACTGGTTGGCTGCTAAAAAACGAGTTGGTGTATGGCCGCAAGCGCGTCAGCACCAAACAGCCCCACCTGGATGACTACGCCACCCTGATGGCTGAAAAACTGATTGAGCGCTATGAAACCTCGCCATCCATCTCCGGAAAGCCCCGTCACATGCCGGATGTGCTGGCCGTCCACCTGGTGGACTGTGACGCCATGCGCCACCAATACGGCGTGTTCAGCGAGGAGGCCAAAGAGGCGCTGGTGCGCCTGGACAAACGCGTGGGCACCCTTTACGAGGCTTTGCGCCTGAAAGGCCTGTTGAAAGACACCGTCTTCGCCATCGTCACCGACCACGGCCACCAGGACGCAAAGGGCAGCCTGCCGCTGGACGCCTGGCTGAGGGCCAACCAGGTGCCTGCCCGCGCCCAGTCCCTGGGGCTGGGGGCCTACATCCGCATCCGCAAGGCGGACTACCGCCTGGTGCTGCAAGTGCTGCAGGACAACAAGGAACGGCTGCACCTGCGCCACGTCTACACCCGCGAGGAGCTGCGCGCGATGCACGCGCGGGAGGACATCCTGCTGGCGGTGGAGCCGGAGGAGGGCATCGTCATCGTGGATGAGGAAGACCAGGAGCCGCACCTGGCCACCCATGGCTTTGGCATCGACCATCCCGGCGCCAAGACGCTGCTGTGGCTTCATGGACCCCAGTTCCAGCAGGGCTTCCGCCTGCCGTCTTGCCAGCTGGTGGACATCGCGCCCACCCTGGCCTCTGCCTGCGGCCTGACACTGGACCAGGCCCAGGGAAGGGTGCTGGAGGAAGTGTTCAAGGCCCATTACAACAACGCAGGAGCGCTAAACAATTGACGAAACAAGCCCTGGTCACCTATTTTTATCAGTCCTCCTTCACAGTGTCCCTGCAAAAGACCCTGCTGGTGTTTTCCTACCGCCAAAGCGATGTGCCGCAGCTGGAGGAAAGCCAGTACCTGGCGGACAAGGACTTTCACAGCTTCAACAACATCCTGGTGTTCGTGCCCGACGCCTCCAAAGCACACCATGACAAAGCGATTTATGAGTGGAAGCAGTCCTATCCCATCACCTACATCATGCCCCAGGACGCCGCCAAGCTGGCGCCGCGATTAGCCAATGTGCGCGCCTGCCGCGAGGGGGACCGCTTCACCGTCGGCCACAGCGAGATTGAGGTCTTCGGTTCCGCGGACAAGGGGATCTCCTACCTGGTCAAGGCAGAAGGCCTCTCCATCTACCACGCGGGGGACTTGAACCTCTGGCACTGGCGCGAGGAAAACACCCTGCGCGACATCGCCCGTGCCGAGGCGGTGTTTTATGAGAAGGTGGCCAAAATCCCCAAAGACGGCGTGGACATCAGCTTTTTCCCGCTGGACCCCAACCAGGGCGGCTTTTATGACGCCGGCGCCAACCACTTCATCATGGCAGTGCGCCCCCGGGTATTTTTCCCCATGCACTTTGGCAGCCGCGGGGAAATCGCTGCGGAATACGCCCGGCGCAGCATCTCCCGCCGCACAACGGTGTTCGCCTTGACCTCGGTGCGTGAGAACGCCCTGGTGGACCTGTCCGGTCCCACGCCCTTGGTGCGCGGCAGCCAGGCGCCCGCAGCGCGAAAAAGCAGCGTCCGCGCCAGTGTGGACCTGGCGGCCTATGTGCATGAGGACCCCTTCGCCCAGACCGACCTGCCCGTCAACATCAAGGAAGAAAAATAAGCTTCGCATGGCTTTCACCGCCATCTTCGGCCCCGGGTCCGCTGTACCCGGGGCTGGCTTTGTGGTATAATCCATATGATGTTACAAGATGTGCCCACGGGCTATAGCAGTGTTTTCAGCCTTTTGGCACCCTGTAAATCAATACGCATCCTGGGGGAAACATGAACCTACACGATCTCAATGACAGACAACGCGAAGCGGTGCTTCAAACCGAAGGCCCTTTATTGATTGTTGCCGGCGCCGGCAGCGGCAAGACCCGTGCGATGACCTACCGCATCGCCCACTTGCTGCAGCAAGGCGTCAGCCCCTACAACATCCTGGCGCTGACATTCACCAACAAGGCCGCAAAGGAAATGCTAAAGCGTGTGGAGGAGCTGACGCAGGGCAAGGCGCCCGACATCTGGATTGGCACCTTCCATGCCATCTGCGTGCGCATCCTGCGCCGGGACATTGAGAAGATCGGCTACCAGCGCTCCTTCACCATCTATGATGATGATGACCAGCAGCGCGTGCTGAAGGACCTGTTCAAGCGCTTTGAAATTGACGAAAAGCAGTTGAGCCTGCGGGAGATGAAGCGCATCATCAGCGATGCCAAGAACAAATTGATGAACGCGGACGACTGGTTTGCCCAGACCCGGCGCGATCGTCACAGCCAAACCCTCCACGATATTTTCAGCGCCTATGATATCCGCTTGAAATCCGCCAACGCCCTGGATTTTGATGACCTGCTGAATAAAGCCCTCCAGCTGCTGGTGGATCACCCGCCGGTTTTGCAGCACTACCGCCAGCGCTTCCAGTATGTCCATGTGGACGAATACCAGGATACCAATTTGGCCCAGTACGAATTGGTGAAGCTGCTCACCAAGGAAAGCCGCAACCTGTGCGTGGTGGGCGATGACGACCAGTCCATCTACGGCTGGCGCGGGGCGGACATCCGCAACATTCTGGAGTTCAACAAGGATTTCCCCGAGGCCAAGGTCATCAAGCTGGAGCAAAACTACCGCTCCACCCAGACCATCCTGGACGCCGCCAACGCGGTGATCAAAAACAACGAGAGCCGCATGGACAAGTCCCTGTGGACGGACGGCAAAAAGGGCGACAAAATCCGCTTTGCCGCCGCCGGGGACGAGCGCGAGGAGGCCGCCTGGATTTGCGAGCATGTGCGACGCCTGCGCAAAAACAAGGTGCCGCTGTCTGAAATCGCGGTGCTCTACCGCATGCATGCCCAAAGCCGTGTGCTGGAAGAGATGTTCATGCGCGCGGGCATTCCCTACCGCGTCTACGGCGGCACCCGCTTTTATGACCGCAAGGAAATCAAGGACGCCCTGGCCTACCTGCGCTGCCTGGTGAATCCGGATGATGAGGTTGCGCTCAAGCGCATCATCAACGTGCCCAAGCGCGCCATCGGCGACGCCACGGTCACGGTGCTGGAGGAACAGGCACAGGCTCTGAACACCACGGTATATGGCGCCCTGCGCGACCTGCCCGACAGCCTGGGCTCCCGCCCGCGCAAATGCGTGGAAAGCTTTGTGGAGCTGATGGACGGCCTCAACAACAAGCGCCAGGAACTGCCCCTGGGCGACTTTGTCAAACACCTGCTGGATGAAACCGGCCTGATCAAGCAGTATGAAGAGAGCACCGATGAGGAGATGCTGTCCAAGCGGGACAACCTGCTGGAGTTCCTTGGCGCTGTCTATGAATATGAGAAACTGACCGAAAACCCCACCCTGGAGGCCTACCTTGAAAACGTAGCGCTGGTGACGGACCTGGACATGCAGGAGGACGCGCCGCAGTTTGTCACCCTGATGACGCTGCATTCGGCCAAGGGCCTGGAGTACCGCGCGGTCTTCATCGCCGGCATGGAGGATGGCCTGCTGCCCAGCGCGCGCGCCAAGCTGGAAGAAAACAGGCTGGAGGAGGAGCGCAGGCTGTGCTATGTGGGCATCACCCGCGCCAAGGAGCACCTCTACCTCACCCGCACCCGCCACCGCGCCATCTTCAACCAGGCTTCCTACAACCAGCCCAGCCCCTTCCTGGCGGAAATCCCCAAGGAATTGATTTCCGACGAATACGGCAACACCATGCGCGAGCACTTTGGCGAGTACAAGCCGCCCAAGGAGCGCGTCCGCCCCTCCCAGCGCCAGCCCAAGACCAGCTTTGGCATCCCGGGCATGGGCCAGGACCCCGGTGAAATCCCGGGCGTCCAGAAGGGCTTTATGCCTTCCGTCGCCGCCGGCATGGGCGAGGGCGCCCAGATCTTTGAAGAAGGCGACCAGGTGCTCCACCGCAAGTTCGGCGCCGGGCGCGTCATCTCGACCTCCGGCAAGGGCGCTGAAGCGCGGGTGTCCATCATGTTCACCGCCTATGGCGAAAAGGAATTTTCCGTGGCCATCGCCCCCATAGTCAAGGTGGAGTAAATGCAGGACCTGTCTTTAGTCCAGCGCGAACTGACAGAGCGAATCAACCACGCCAGCTACCAGTACTATGTGCTGGACAAGCCGGTGATGACGGATGCCCAGTGGGACGCGCTGTATGACCGGCTGCAGGAAATTGAAGAGCAAACCGGCGTCATCCTGCCGGATTCACCGACCAGGCGGGTCGGCGGCCAGCCGCTGCCGGCCTTTGTTCAGCATACGCATTTAAACCGTCTCTGGAGCATGGACAAGGTGCAAAGCCTGGAGGCGCTGGACGCCTGGTTTGTCAGGATGCGCCAATTGCACGCCAAAACGCCGGGCCTGCCGCCGCTTGCCTACGCCGTGGAATACAAGTACGACGGGCTGACCTTGAACCTCACCTACCGGGAGGGTCAGTTGGTCCAGGCCGCTACCCGCGGCAACGGCATCACGGGGGAGCAGGTGCTGCCCCAGGCGCTCACGATCAGGGGCATTCCTTTGAGCATCCCCTACAAAGGCTTGATGGAAATCCATGGCGAGTGCATCATGCGCCTGTCGGTGCTGTCCCGCTACAACCATACAGCGACAGAAAAACTGAAGAACGCCCGCAACGCCGCGGCCGGCGCTCTGCGCAACCTTGATCCAAAGGTGACGGCTTCCCGCAAATTGGACGCGCGCTTTTATGAGGTGGGCACGATTGACAACCCGCCCTATGCCGACCAGCAGGGCTTGAACGGCTTCATCCGTGACAACGGCTTTCCCTACTCGCCCCTGTTGTACACAGGCAGTGATGAGCAGGCGGTCAAAGACGCCATCTTGCAGGTGGAGGCGCAGCGAGAAGCGCTGGACTTTTTGATTGACGGCGTGGTCATCAAAGTGATGGACTTGCAAACCCGCGCGGCCTTTGGCTATACCGACAAGTATCCCCGCTGGGCGGTGGCCTTCAAGTTCGCCGCGGAGGAAGCCACCACCACGCTGGAGAGCGTCACCTGGGAACCCGGCAGAAGCGGCAAGCTGACGCCGCTGGCCCATGTCAGCGCGGTGGAATTCGCCGGTGTCACCGTGAAAAAGGCTACGTTGAACAATTACGGGGACATCCAGCGCAAAAGGCTCACCCTGGGCAGCACGGTGTTCATCCGCCGTTCCAACGACGTCATTCCCGAAATCCTGGGCAAGGTGGAGGATGGCATCCCCGGGGAAGCGATTGAAAAACCCAGCCTCTGCCCGGCCTGCGGCAGCGCTTTGGTGGACATCGGCGCCCACCTGTTCTGCTTAAACCGTGACGGATGCAAGCCCCAGGTCATCGCCAGGCTGACGCATTTTTGTTCCCGGGAAGCGATGAACATTGAGTCGCTGTCCGAAAAAACGCTGGAGGTGCTGTTTGAGCACCGAAATGTCCGCAACCCGCAGGACCTGTACCACCTGGCGGTGGAAGACCTGGTGGGCCTGCCCGGCTTCCAGCGTAAGAAGACGGAGAAAATTATGGAGGCCCTGGCCACCAGCCGGGACTGCCAGCTGGACGCCTTTCTCCTGGCCATCGGCATCCCCAACATCGGCCGCGCCACGGCGAGGGATTTGGCTATGGCCTTTGGCGACCTGAACGCGGTGCGCCAGGCCAGCCTGGAGCTGCTGACCGCCATTCCCGCCATTGGTGAGGTGGTGGCTGCCTCCATCCTGGAGTTTTTTGCCGATATAGAGAACGCCAGCATGATTGATGCCTTGCTGGCTGCCGGCGTCACCCCGCGGGAGATGGCCGTGCGCGCTTCGGGCGGCGTCTTCCAGGGCAAGACCTTTGTATTAACGGGCACTCTGCCAACGCTGTCCCGCCAGCAGGCGGAGGACATCATCATCGCAAACGGCGGCACGGTGTCCTCCTCCGTCAGCCGGAAGACATCCTACCTTTTGCTGGGTGAAAACCCCGGCAGCAAGGCCACCAAAGCGCAGGAACTGGGGATAGAAATTCTGGATGAAGAAAAGCTGCTTGAGATTGTGAAGAATCAGTAAAACCTTGGGTTTATGGCTTGTTATATTGGTGGAATGTGGTATAAGACAGGGAGGAAAGCCCTGTCTTTTTGATTACACTGTATTGAGGTTCGCATGCTGACATTACAAGGAATTACCAAAACCTACCAGGCGGGTGAGATGAAGGTGCAGGCGCTGCGCGGCATCAGCCTGAACTTCACCGCGGGCGAGTTTGTGGCGGTGCTGGGCCCCTCCGGCTGCGGCAAGACCACCCTGCTGAACATCATTGGCGGGCTGGACCGCTACACCGAGGGTGATTTGCTCATCCGTGGCAAGAGCACCAAGCATTTCACCGAAAAGGACATGGACACCTACCGCAACCACTCGGTGGGCTTTGTGTTCCAGTCCTACAACCTCATCCCGCACCAGAGCGTGCTGGCCAATGTGGAGCTGGCGCTCACTTTGTCAGGCGCCGGCAAAAACGAGCGCAGGCAGCGCGCAACGGACGCGCTGGAGCGCGTGGGGCTGAAGGACCAGCTGCACAAACGCCCCAACCAGCTCTCCGGCGGGCAGATGCAGCGCGTGGCCATCGCCCGCGCCCTGGTGAACGACCCGGATGTGTTGCTGGCGGACGAGCCCACCGGCGCCCTGGATTCAGAAACCTCCCTGCAGGTGCTGGATTTGCTCAAGGAACTGGCCTCAGACCGCCTGGTCATCATGGTCACCCACAACCGTGAGCTGGCCACCCAGTACGCCACCCGCATCATTGAGCTCAAGGACGGTCTGGTCTTAAGCGATACCGCGGACGCGGCGCGCGCGCAGCCTGTATTGGAAAGCAGCCCCGCCAAAAAGACCTCCATGGGCTTTGGCACGGCACTGGCGCTGTCCTTTAGCAACCTGCTGACAAAGCGCGGCAGGACGCTGATCACCGCCTTCGCCGGTTCCATCGGCATCATCGGCATCGCCCTGATCCTGGCGCTGTCTACCGGTGTCAACCAGTACATCATCAACATCCAAAAGGACACCATGTCCTCCTATCCCATCACCATTGAAGAGCAGGCCTTCCAGGTGGAGGGCATGATGGGGGCGATGCGCGCCATGCAGGAGGAGGAAAAAGCAAAAGACCGGCCCGACGGCGCGGTCTACATCAACCGCGAGGCCAGCCGAAGCATGGGGGAGATGTCCGCCAACATGACGCGCAACAACCTGACCTCCTTCAAAGCCTACCTGGACAGCGCGGACAACAAGCTTGCTCCTTTCCTGACCGACATCCGCTACAGCTATAACACCCAGTTCCAGGTGTATGGGCTGGACCCCAACCAGGAGCTGGTCAACTCCAACGGCAACGCTTTCTCCTCGCGCATCCCTTCGGTTTTTTCGTCCATGATGCCTTTTTCCGGCAGCGCGCTGACAGAGCTTGTGCCCTCAGACGGTGAGGGCCTGGCCGGGGAGGCCGTCAAGGACAAGTACACCCTCCTTTATGGCCGCTGGCCGCAAAACGCCCAGGAGCTGGTGGTGATTGTGGACCAGGACAATGAAATGTCCGACATGGTGCTCTATCAATTGGCCATCCTGCCCCGGGAAGGCCTGCGGGACGCCATGCGCGGTGACGCCCAGGGGGAGAATGCCATGCCATCCTCGCTTGACTATGAATCCTTGCTGGGCAAGCGCTATTCCCTGCTGGCGGCCAGTGACCTCTATGTCAAAAACCAGAACGGCCTCTACCAGGACATCTCCCAGGACAGCGTCGCCCTCAAGGCGCTGACGGAACAGGCCATCCAGTTGGAGACCGTGGGCATCGTCCGCATCAAGGATGACAACGCCTTCCCCTCAAGCGGCCTGGGCTACACCCGCGCCATGATTGACCTGCTGATTGACCGTGCGCAGCAAAGTGAGGTCGTTCAGGCGCAGCTTGCCGATCCTGCCAGGGACGTGGTCAGCGGCCTGTACTACGCGCCGGAAACCTCGCGGCAAAAAGCTGAGAACACCAAGCTGTTTCTCAACGGCCTCAACAGCGAGCAAAAAGCGGAGTTCGCCCAGCAGGCCTACCGGATGATTCCGGAGCTGATGCCGTCAGACGGCGAAGGCAGCGTTCCCCAGGGCCTGGAGGAAGGCAATGTCCAGGCCATGCTGGACGCCTTTATGGGCATGGCTTCCTCACAGCAAGGCGATGAGCAGACATCAAGCCAGCCGGGTTTCCAGATTCCGGGCTTCTCCATGGACTTCCTGTCCCAGATGGGCGGCCTGGAAGGCATGGCGGGTGGTATGATGTCCGGCCTGGGGGATCAGCAGCTGGCCACCCTGTTTGACGCCTGGGTCGTGTCCGCGGATGAGGCGGCGCTCGCGAACCTGTATGACAAGCTGATCGCGCCCGAACTGCCCACCTACCAGGCGGCGCTGGCCAAGCTGGGGCACGTCAACCAGGACATGCCCGCCAGCATTTCCTTGTACACGGACACCTTTGAAAACAAGGAGACCATCACCGCCCTCATCAAGGAATACAACGACCAGGCCGCCCCGGGCGACCAGATTGTGTACACGGACTATGTGGCCTTGATGATTTCCGGCGTCACCACCATCATCAACGTGATTTCCTATGTCCTGATCGCCTTTGTGGCGGTCTCCCTGGTGGTGTCCTCTATCATGATTGGCATCATCACCTACATCTCGGTGCTGGAGCGCATCAAGGAAATCGGCATCCTACGTGCGGTGGGCGCCTCACGCAAGGACGTGCGCCGCGTGTTCACCGCGGAGGCCTTCATCATCGGCCTTACAGCCGGCATCCTGGGCATCGCCATCTCCTTCCTGCTGACCCTGCCCATCAACTCCATCATCCACCAGCTGTCCGGCGACCCCAATGTCAAGGCCATCCTGCCGCTGCAAGGCGCGCTCATCCTGGTTGCCATCAGCGCCATCCTGTCCCTCCTGGCCGGCTGGCTGCCCGCGCGCTTCGCCGCCAAGAAGGACCCGGTGGAAGCGCTGCGGACAGAGTAAAATTCTTTTGCTAGTCAAAGGGACTGCTCGCTGTTTTTGCGGCAGTCCCTTTCATTTTGAATAAACTGAGTTCTATGTTTACTGCATGTCCGCTTCTTTACGGATCACGGCGGCGACCGCTTCCTGCACCGCGTGCTCAAAGCCCAGGCGGCTCAAGGCATGCATGCCTTCAATGGTGGTGCCGCCGGGGGAAGTCACCTGGTCAATCAGGGCGCGCGGGTGATCGCTGGACTCCGCCACCAGTTTGGCGCTGCCAAAGAGCATGGCGCAGGCCGCCTGCTGGGCCATGGCGCGCGGCAGCCCAGCCCGCACACCGGCGGTGGACAAGGCATCGATGAAGGCAAAGGCGAAGGCCGGGCCGGCGCCCGCGATGGCATTGAAGGCAGGCATCTTTTCTTCCTCCAGCACCCTTACCGAGCCGATGGCGTCAAACAAGGCTACCACGCGCTCCAGCTGGTCCTTGGACACCCGCCCGTTGTAGCTGATGGCGGTCATGGACGCGCTGGCGCGCGCGTTCACATTGGGCATCGCCCGGATGACGGGCAGGTCCGCGCCCCGGTTGATGTTGAAATAAGCCAGGGGCTTGCCGGCCGCCAGGGACACCAGCACCTGCCCGGGCTTGAGGCAGTCCTCGATGGTCTCCTTCAGCGCGTCAAAGCCCTGCGGCTTGACGGCCAGCACCAGCACGTCGGCCTTGCCTGCCACCTCGCAGGCGTCCGCCGCGATGCGCACGCCAAACGATTGTTCAAAGGCCGCGCGCTTGTCCTCATTGCGGTCATATCCTAAAATGTCCGCCTGTTCAAAGGCCGCGCTGCCGCGCAGCCCCGCGATGATGGCGCGCGCCATGTTGCCCAGGCCAATGAAGCCGATGGTGTGTTGTTTCATCGAATCTGCCCTCCGCCTTTGATGATGTATTTGTAGGAAGTCAACGCGTTCAGCCCCGCCGGGCCGCGCGCGTGCAGCTTCTGGGTGGAGATGCCAATCTCGGCGCCCATACCAAACTCCCCGCCATCCGTAAAGCGGGTGGAGGCGTTGTGGTACACGGCGGCGGCATCCACCGCATTCAGAAAATGCTCGGCTGTTTCCAGGTTTTCTGTAACAATCGCCTCACTGTGCCCGCTGCCATAGCGGCTGATGTGTTCCATGGCGTCTTCCATGCTGTCCACCACCCTGCACGCCAGGGTGAGGCTGAGAAACTCATGCCCCCAGTCATTTTCAGTCGCGGGCTGGGCTTGCGGCACAATCCTTAATGTTTCCTCATCGCCCAGGATGGTCACGCCGCTTTCAAACAGCTTCCCCGAAATCACCGGAAGCGCTGCTTCCGCGATGTCCTTGTGCACCAACAGGCATTCCAGCGCGTTGCACACCGTGCAGCGGGACACCTTGGCGTTGTGGACGATGCTGGCCGCCATGCCGATGCCCGCGTCCTTGTCCACATAGGTGTGGCAGACGCCTTCCCCGGTTTTCAGCACCGGCACCGTGGCGTGCTGCACCACGCTGTCAATCAGGGCCTTGCTGCCGCGGGGGATGAGCAGGTCGACATACGCGTTCATGGTCATGAGGGCTTGAGCGCCTTCACGGCCTTCATCTTCCATCAGCTGCACCGCGTCCTCCGGCAAATTAAGCTCCGCCAAGGCACCGCGCATCAAGCCGGCGATTAAGCGGTTGGTGTTGATGGCTTCCTTGCCGCCGCGCAGGATGACCGCGTTGCCGGCGCGCAGGCACAGCCCCGCGGCGTCCGCGGTCACATTGGGGCGGGCTTCATAGATCAACGCGATGACCCCCAGGGGCACGCTGATTTTTTCAATGTGAAGGCCATTAGGCCGTTCCATCTGTTCCAGGCTGCGCCCCAGGGGATCTTGCTGCTCAGCCAGCACGCGCAATCCGGAGGCCATCTGCGTGATGCGCTCGCTGGTGACGCGCAGCCTGTCCAGCATCGCTTCGCTCATCCCGTTTCTACGTGCTGTCTGCAAGTCGTAGCTGTTGGCCACCATCAAATTGGCCGAGTTGCACTCCAGCCTGTCCGCGATCAGACAGACCGCGTTGACACGCAGCTGGTTGCCCGCTTTCGCCAAGGCCTTGGAGGCCTCCTTGGCCTTTTGACCATATTCATTCCACATGGTGTTGCACCGCCTTAAACCAGGTGCCGGGGTTCTTGCCCTCCAGCACGCTGTAAATGTTGTTGACCGGCTCGCCGTTGATGACATAGGTCTCAATACCGGCAGAGGTCGCAAGCTCCGCCGCCTGCAGCTTGGTGATCATGCCGCCTGTGCCCAGGGAAGAGCCGCTGTCGCGCGCTAAGGCGCGAATGTCCGGTGTGATCGCTTCAACTTTCCGGATGAGCCGGGCATCCGGATTAGTTTTGGGGTTGCTGTCATACAAGCCGTCAATGTCCGTCAGGATGATCAGCTTGTCCGCGTGGATGAGCCTGGAGACGATGGCTGACAGGCTGTCGTTGTCCCCGTAGACAATCTCCTCATTGGCCACCGCGTCGTTTTCATTGATGACCGGGATGACGCCCCAATCCAGCAGGCGTTCCATCGTGCCCACCAGGTTGCTGTGGCGCACCGGGTGTTCCACATCCGCCTTGGTGATCAGCAGCTGGCCAATTTTTTGCCCGTACTCAGAAAACATCTTGTCATAGATGAACATCAGCTCGCATTGGCCGACCGTTGCGGCGGCCTGCTTGCCGGTGATGTCCTTTGGGCGGCCTGACAAACCCAGTTTACCCACCCCCACGCCAATCGCGCCGGAGGTAACCAGTGTCATCAGGTGGCCCTGGTTTTGCAAATCAGCAATGACGCGTACCAGGGCATCCATCTCACGGAAGTTTGTCCGCCCGGAGGCATGGGTCAGCGTGGTGGTGCCCACCTTGACCACAATGCGTTCTTTCTTCATGCCTGCCTGCCTCCAACGCGTTTTTACCATGCTATCACCGCATTGGGATTTGTCAATCAGCCAGTTTGTCGCAATCAAAAACCCACCGGGATGAACCGGTGGGCTTGAGCTGATCGATTGCAGATCTTACTTGATTTCGACGGTGGCGCCGACTTCTTCAAACTGCTTCTTGATCTTCTCGGCATCAGCCTTCTGCAGGCCTTCCTTGATGACCTTGGGAGCGGCTTCGACGAATTCCTTGGCTTCCTTCAGGCCCAGGCCGGTCACGACTTCGCGGACAACCTTGATGACCTTGATCTTCTCGGCGCCGGCGTTGGTCAGCACGACGTCAAACTCGGTCTTCTCTTCGGCGGGGGCGGCAGCGGCGGCAGCGGCGGGGGCTGCGGCGGCGACGGGGGCGGCGGCGGACACGCCGAATTTCTCTTCCAGGGCTTTGACCAGTTCGGCCAGCTCCAGCACGGTCATGGACTCAATTGCAGACATGATTTCTTCGCGGTTCATTTAGGGATTCCTCCAATTAATTATTATTTAGTGGTTTACCGGGATTATTCGACGCCTTCTTTTTGTTTGCGGACGGCGTCCACCGCATACACCAGGGAGCGCAGGGTGGCGCTGAGCACGCCCACGAAGTTGGTCACCGGGGCGTTCAGGCTACCCATCATCTTGGCGATCAACACTTCCTTGGGAGGCAGCTTGGACAGCGCGATGACGGCGTTCTTGTCGATCACCTTGTTCTCGACGATACCGGCCTTGATGGTCATCTTGTCAGACTTACTCTGCTCAATGAATTCACTGATGATCTTGGCGGGGGCAACCTCATCTTTCATGCCAAAGGCGAAGGCGGAGGGGCCAACCAGGAAGTCATGCAGGCCTTCAATGCCCGTGTCATTCAAGGCGCGTTCCATCAGGGAGTTCTTCAGCACCACGTAGTCAACCCCCGCTTCGCGGAATTTCACGCGCAGCGCTGTGATTTCTTCTACGGAAATGCCTTTGAAGTCTACCATGACCATGCTCTTGGAGTTGTTCAGGCGTTCAACAATCTGTGAGACTTTTTCAACCTTGTTCTCCATGTTCTTGTTCATTTTACGTTCCATTGTTTTCTTGTTCACCTTCCTTCCGGCTCATAATGAAAACCCTTGTGCGTGGGCACAAGGGCATAATTACATCATGCTTGCTTGCACCTCGGCGGGCGGCTTTCGCCTTTATCGCTTGCGCGTCCTGCTGTCTGCGGCACTGGCTTTCGGAAGCCTCAAGAAGATTAGCACAGCGGCGTGCCGGATGTCAAGGGCCGCACAGGAGGAACTTCGCGCTGCCCACATGTAGCTAATTCGTGAACTCGCTGTTGCTCTTCCTATTAGAATGAGTGCGTAGGTTTCAGAGAAGGTTCAAGAAGGCAAATGATGTCGTTATTGGTTTGGCTTGCGCCACATGCCCTGAATCCTGAACAATTGCAAATTCCAGAAATTTTCTTGTGAAAAAGTGTTGACACAGCCCTGAAGTATGTGATAAGTTACTCGGGCACCCCAAACGGGGCTCGTGAGGGCGCGGTGGAGGTGCGGGGACCTTGAAAACGATACAGAGAATGAGAAGCGCAAAAACGACAGTTGATTCATTTGAGCTAAGAAGACGGTCTGATG